>JALQZL010000038.1 GCA_023258355.1 Wenzhouxiangellaceae bacterium
TTCCATAATCACCGCACCGTCTTGGTCTAACCAAATTTCATCAGCCAAAGAAGCCAAAAAGTATTGAGCGTTTTCTAAGCTCGCACCGTAAGCAATCACCCGCTTGCCTGAGCTCTTGAACGTTTGAAAGGCGTCACTGACCTCTAACATCATCCCAGCACCCAGGCCACCAAAGCCATCGGTGCTAATCAGTAGTTGGCCGATACGGTCATCGTCAGCGGCCGCTTCCAGCACAGCAACCAAATCGCGGAGCTGCACCTGGGCCTCCGCTTCACCTGTGATCTCGCCGATGATCTCATCAAGGGGAGTACCGGCGCGCTGTTCAACAATTACCCCTTTTGGGTTAATGATCAGCGTGGTGCCCTCTTCAATCTCGAGCTCATCTTCACCTGAGAAGATGCTGGAGATGATGGCGACCATGATCAGCAAAAAGATCACATTGAAGACAGCCATGCGCACAGTCGTGACGCCGCGCCAAAATCCTAGCCACATACGCACTAGGATGTTTCTATTCTCTGGTTGTGTCATTTCAAATCCAATAATGATTAATGAAACTCTATTCTAGGGTCTGACCCCACCCGCCTCAATAGGTCATTGGTCAGGGGTGATCTCGGCACACGATGGTGTGTTTTGAGAGCTTAATAAAGCGTCCACCGAGGAGAAGCGCTGCCACCGTCAGGCCAGCGATGATGCCCCACCACATGCCTTTGGGGCCCATCTCTTGGCCAAAGGCCAAAAAAGCACCCAAGCTCATGCCGACCATCCAATAGGCAATCACGCTGTAGATCATGGGCCGCTTCGTATCCTTGTAGCCTCTCAATGCACCAGCGGCGGCCACTTGTAATCCATCGGTGATCTGGAAAAGTGCCGCAAAGAAAATCAAACTCACCGCCAATTCCACCACTTCAGGCTCTTGGGTATACATGTGAACAATCGCCTCAGGGATGGCAAAAATCACACTGGCAGAGATCACAGCAAACCCAAGGGCTAAGCCAATACCCACGCGACCGGCCCGGCGCGCTGCGATGGGATCATCCCGCCCCAAGGCATTACCTACCCTGACGGTGATCGCGCCAGCCAGACCCACTGGCACCATAAACACCAACCCTGCATAGTTCATGGCCACCTGATGCGCTGCCACCGGCACCGCGCCCAAAGTGCCAATCAAAAGGGCGGAGCCGACAAACATGCCCCCTTCCAAAAACACCATGATGCCGATCGGCAGACCCAACCTAACCAAAGCGGTGATTTCTCGGCGATCTGGTCCACTGAATCGGCTAAAAACACCATATTTGTGATAGTGCTCTCGGTATTGAATCCAGACGACAAAGGCCATGAGCTGAAGCCAAAAAACAATCGCAGTTGCCCAACCAGCACCCACAGCACCCAATCTTGGGAAGCCCAGTAAACCAAACATCAACACAGCATTCAGTGGGATGTTGCACAAGATACCCAAGACACCGACATACATCGTTGGCCCAGTCTTCCCTGTCCCCTCGGAAAAAAACCTCAAGATCAACATGCCAACCAAAGCAGGCGCGCCCCAGCTGATTGCTCGAAGATAATCCATAGACAAATGTGCGACGGAGGCATCCACGGACATGGTCTCCATGACCCACTCACCTGACCGAGCGTATGCCCAGAGACCAAAGGATAGAAAGGCGCCCAGCCAGAGCGCTTGCCGCACAAAAGCACCCGCCTTTTCACGCTCGCCAGCACCATCCAGCCGAGAGACAGTGGCGGAGACGGCCAGCAAAATACCCAAGACGAACATAAACCCTGCTGCCCAAACAGACGAGCCGACGGCGATCGCACCGAGGTCTACTGTGCCGAGACGTCCCGCCATCACGGTGTCCACAAAGTTCATACCAAAGTTAGTTAACTGACCAACGATCAAAGGGCCAGCCAACCAGAGGGTGCGTTTTATTTCATGACCTAACGTGGGTGCGTTGTGGTCCTTGGCGATGGCAGATGGCTGGGCCATGTGAATCCAACAGTCAACAAACCCCCATTGTAAGCGAGTCGGTGAACTGTGTTGAGAGGCTACTTCGTGCGAGCTGCCGTTGTTGTCAGGACGCCAAAGCGTATTGCGACTTTAACCAAGCCCACATGGCTCGAATGCCTTGGGCCTCTCCACCCACTGGCCGGCCGGGTCGCTCACCAACATTCCATGCATAGATATCCAAGTGATACCAATCAATCTTAGGCCCGACGAAATGATCCAAAAATAAAGCGGCTGTGATACTCCCCGCCATGGGCGTTGTGCCTGTGTTGGATAAATCAGCATAAGGCGGTTGGATCTGCTCTCGATAACCATCAAACAGTGGCATCGGCCATAGGGGATCACCCAATTCAAAAGACAGGTCTTGAATCGCTCTGACCTGATTAAGGTCACGGCCATAGATGGGTGGCAAATCCTCACCCAAAGCCACACGCGCGGCCCCCGTTAAGGTAGCAAAGTCGATAATTCGCTCAGCCCCTTCCTCACTAGCGAGCGTCAGTGCATCAGCGAGCACCAACCGACCCTCGGCGTCTGTATTGCCTACTTCAACCGTCGTGCCTTTGCGGGTCTGGATAATGTCAGAGGGACGATAGGCGTTGCCAGAAATCGCATTTTCAACCGCTGGGATATACACCCTGAGATGCACATCAAGCCCAAGTCCCATAATGACTTTGGCCAAAGCGAGCGCATGGGCCGCGCCGCCTAGGTCTTTTTTCATCAACACCATCCCCGCATTGGGTTTGATGCTCAAGCCACCGGTGTCAAACACCACTCCTTTTCCCACGAGGGCCAAAGGTGGCGCACCCTCGCGGCCCCACTTCAACACCAATAACCGAGGCGCGCGAGAGGAGGCCTTACCCACTGTATGAATCGCTGGAAAGCCCTCCTCCAAAGCCAATCCACTGACGGCATGAAAACTGGCGCCGTGTTCCGTTGCCAAGTTCTGAGCGATCGCTTCAAGTTCATCGGGCCCCATGTCATTGGCGGGTGTGTTCACAATATTGCGTGCCAACACACTGGCCTTGAGCAAGGTCTCAAGCTCGCCAGAGACTTCATGCGGTATCAATAACCTGGCACGGGGACTCAACTGTTTTTTGTATTGGTCAAAGCGGTAACTGGCAAGCCCGAACCCCATCAGAGCCAATGACTGATCCGCCGATGGCCAATCACTGATCAATTGATAATCACCCGCTGGCAGCTTGGCGGGTAGCTGAGCCAGGGCCCACAAAGGATGGGCTTTGCCATCGACACCCACCAGCACACATTGAATGCCACCCTGCTCATTGGGGATGACCAGCATCGTCCCTGGTTTGGCTTTGAACTGATGTGCGGCCACCCAGTGCTTTTGGGAGGGGCTGGCCTCAACTAGCCACTTTTCGAGTGACTGATGATCCAATGCCATCAAATCGATTAACTGGGCTGATTCAATTTCTTGAACAAAGCAGTTCATGCGGATCCTCTATCCATCGGTGTTTGATTATTATCTCAAACTTTCACCCCCATTCATGGTCTTGATTGGATTGATTAGATCAAGACGTGGGCTTTCAGAGACTCATAATAAGGCTGACACGCATCGATGACCGCTTCAGCCTTTGGGGAAAAGATTTCGGCTTGCTGCGCCATTGAATCGGCTGTCGCATCGCCAGACTCAAACCCAGCAGAGGCCCACACCCGCTCATACCAATGACGGGCCCAAATGCCATCACTCGGACGTGGCCCAGAGGGCCAGCTCAACATGGACTCAATATGATCACGGATACCCAAGTGATCACACAAGGCTTGGAGTTGCCTCCTGGGATTGTTTAAAAAGGCCTCGGTATCAATCACAGGTGGTCGCTTGCCTTGAAGTCGGGTAATCAGATCAAACAGTCGTGCCTGCTGAGGCATGCCCACATCATCGGGTGTGATCTCATCTGTTGACCGGGCTTTGATGTAAGACCGGACAACTTTTCTTGGATCTCGAATCAAAAACACATGGCTCAGGGGTTGTAGCCATCCGAGTGCCACCTCATCCATCCAATGCTGACACATGTGTTTTTGATACCAAATGCGGACAGGTCGACCGTTATTGAAATGGATTGGGGGTGCGCCTTCACTCATGGCTTTGGCGACAATATGCGCATCCACCTCACCATCAGCGATCACCTCCTCACGCATGGGATGTGGCTCGCCGGTGGCCGATAACCAAGCCGCGTAAAAAGGTTCATCACTGACCACACAATCTGGCCGATTCTCCCAAGCGCGCATCATCGCCGTTGAAATGTTTCTAGGCCCTGACCACATGGCCAAACGAAGCAGCGGGGACTCATTCATTGTTTAATTTCGGTACCGGCGCGCATCATCCAACATCATGGCATGATAGGCCGCACTGAGTTTTGCTGTGATCGGTCCGGGAATCTCGGGTGCCCCCATGATTCGACCATCAATCATTTTGACAGGTGTGATCCCACCCAATGTCCCAGTGACGAAGGCCTCATCTGCCCCATAAACATCGGTGAGAGAAAACCGTTTCTCATGCATCGGAATCTGATGCGCATGGGCAAGCTTAATGACATTGCCTCGGGTGATGCCCCCCAAACAGTAGTCGCCATTCGATGTCCACACCTCCCCTCGTCTGACGATAAAAAAGTGGGTTGAGTTACAGGTGGCCACAAACCCTTGTGGGTCAAGCATCAAGGCCTCATCTGCCCCTGCTTGGTTGGCCTGGATGCACGCACTCACGCAATTAAACTTGCTGTGTGAATTGATTTTTTGGTCTTGAATATCGGGCGAGCCGCGGCGGACGTGAACAGTGAATAAATTCAAGCCACGGACCGCCGCTTCGGGATCATGTGGGCTTTTTGCCGGCACAATCACCAAAGTGGCCTGCCCCACTGCCAATCTGGGGTCTTGATAGGGTTGCTTGCGAACACCTCGGGTCACCATGACCCTCAGATGCGCATCATCGACCAAGCCATTGGCCGCAATGGTCTCTTCTATCGCTTGCGTGAGCGCATCGGGACCTCGCCCAACATCAATCATCAAGGCCTTAGCGGCTTCATAGAGGCGGTCTAAGTGGGGTTTTAAAAACACAGGAACACCCTCACAGACACGAATGCCCTCCCACACCCCATCGCCTAAAACAAAGCCACTGTCGAATACAGAGATCCGAGCCTCGTCTTCATTAAGCAGACCATCATTAATATAAATCTTCATCATGCGCCCAAAGGTAGCACGCTCGTCGCGATCACTCCAGTGGACTTTGGGACGCTTTGGCCCTCAAATAAGTTTTGCTATCATGAAATCTATCGCGTCAGAAGTCAGTCAGAGGTCACAATGTCAGAAGAAACGATTTATCCCATTCCCGAGGTGATGCAAGACAATTTAATGAGTGAGGCGGAGTACCGCCGAATGTATCAAGCCTCAATTGAAGATCCCGAGGGTTTTTGGTCAGCGCAAGCCAAACAGCGGCTTGATTGGATTGAGCCCTTCACGAAAGTCAAAGATGTCTCTTTCAAGAAAGACGACTTGCACATTCGCTGGTTTGAGGACGGTGTCTTAAATGTTTCAGCCAATTGCATCGATCGTCATCTGAAAGACCATGGTGATGAAGTCGCCATCATTTGGGAAGGAGATGAACCAGACCAAAGCACCACGCTCACCTACAACGCTTTGCATGAGAAAGTCTGCAAGTTAGCGAATGCCTTAAAAGCAGAAGGGGTCAGTAAAGGCGATCGGGTGACGTTATACATGCCCATGGTGCCAGAGGCGGCCATTGCGATGCTGGCCTGCGCTCGCATTGGCGCGGTGCACTCTGTTGTATTTGGTGGCTTCTCGCCAGAGGCTTTGGCCAATCGAATCACTGACTGTGGCTCGACAGTGGTGATTACGGCCGATGAAGGCATCCGAGGTGGCAAGGTCATTCCACTCAAGAAAAATGTGGACCAAGCCTTAACCCAGCCCGGCACAGAGATCGTCAACACGGTGGTGGTAGTGGAGCGAACAGGCGGCCAAATTGATTGGCATGCGTCTCGAGATCGCTGGTATCACACCATCACAGACAAAGTCAGTGATGATTGTCCACCAGAGCCGATGAACGCAGAAGATCCCCTGTTTATCTTGTACACATCAGGCTCAACGGGTAAACCCAAAGGGGTGATGCATACCACTGCAGGTTATCTACTCTATGCTTCGATGACCCATCAGTACGTCTTTGATTATCGCCCGGGTGAGGTCTATTGGTGTACTGCAGATGTGGGTTGGGTCACGGGTCACTCCTACATTGTCTATGGGCCGCTGGCCAATCGCGCCACCACGGTGATGTTTGAGGGCGTACCTAACTATCCGGACCACTCGCGCTTTTGGCAAGTGGTGGACAAACACCAAGTCAATATTTTTTATACCGCCCCAACAGCGATCCGAGCGTTGATGCGCGAGGGTGATCAGCCGGTTAAGTCAGCCAGTCGAAAGAGCCTCCGTATTCTGGGTTCTGTGGGTGAACCCATTAATCCGCAAGCCTGGGAGTGGTACTTCCACACAGTCGGTGATGGGCGCTGTCCCATTGTGGATACTTGGTGGCAAACAGAGACCGGTGGTGTGTTGATTACCCCGCTGCCTGGTGCGACCCCCTTGAAACCAGGGTCAGCGAGCTGGCCGTTTTTCGGTGTACAACCCGCCTTATTTGACGTGGATGGGCATGAGCTCTCATTGCCCAATCAAGGCGCGTTGGTACTCAAAGGCTCTTGGCCAGGTCAAATGCGGACTGTGTTTGGTGATCACCAACGTTTTGTAGATACCTACTTCTCAACTTTTAACGAGGTCTACTTCACAGGCGATGGCGCACGATGCGATGAGGATGGTTATTGGTGGATCACGGGACGAATGGATGATGTCTTAAATGTCTCTGGCCACCGCATGGGCACAGCTGAAATTGAAAGCGCTCTGGTCGCACATCCCGATGTCTCAGAAGCGGCGGTGGTTGGGTTTGAACATGAGATCAAAGGCGAAGGCATTTATGCCTATGTCACATTAACCGCCGGTGTCGATCCCAAAGATGAAGACACTCAAATGCTCAGTCAGTGGGTCAGAGAACGCATTGGTCCGATTGCTAAACCCGATTTTATTCAGTTTGCCCCAGCCCTACCCAAGACGCGCTCAGGAAAAATCATGCGCAGGATTCTACGTAAGATTGCGGCCAATGATTTTGATAATTTGGGTGATACATCGACATTGGCTGACCCAGGCGTGGTTCAGCACCTTATCGATGGTCGGTTGCGCCGTTAGTAACCGCTGGTAGGTCGAGCGGTTGCAGGCAGTCTAAGAAATGCCTCGAGCATGCGGCCCATGAAAACTGTTGGGCATAAGCCCGACAGTCTTCTGGGTCTAACGCGATGGCTCGGCGCATCGCTTTTGATAGGTCTTGGTCTAGGGCGCCGGTTTTACCATCCTCCACCACATCAATAGGACCTGGGACAGGGTAGGCGGCCACAGGTACGCCTGCGGCCATGGCTTCTAGCATCACTAATCCAAGCGTATCTGTCTTGCTTGGAAACACAAACACATCTGCATTAGCCACAGACTGTGCCAAACGTTCACCATGTTGGTAACCCGTGAAAACAGCCTCGGGATACTTGGCTTCGAGTGCCGCTCGACTCGGGCCATCGCCGACCACCATTTTGGTTCCATGGAAGGGAGCGGCCAGAAATTCCTCAATGGACTTTTCAGCGGCTACCCTACCGACGTAGATGGCCACAGGCCTGGCAAACGCCGCTTGTTTAGGGCGTGGCTTAAACAGGTCAATATCGACCCCACCTGGCCAGATGACCAGATGACGAAAGCCATAGGCCTCCAGATCTTGCTTCTGTGATTGGGAGCGGACCAGTGTGCGAGTGGCTTTGCTGTGGAATCGGCGAAGCCAAGCGTAAGTCCATGCCAGTGGAATAGGCACCCTCAGCCGAATGTACTCTGGAAAACGCGTGTGACACGATGTGGTGAAGGCGATGTGTCGCTTCATGCACCAAGACCGCGCGCCCCACCCCAATGGTCCTTCAGTGGCGATGTGCACACAATCAACGCCCGAGCGTGCGTGCTCATCTAATAAGGCTCGCAAACGCCGAGTGATACCGACAGACAGTCGGATTTCAGAATAGCCTGGGCAAGGAATCGTCTTGAATCGATCGGGCCCAATCACACTCACCCGATGACCCATCGCCTCCAACTGTGCCTGGGTGTTTTTAATCGTACGAACCACCCCATTGACTTGCGGCGTCCAAGCATCTGTGATGATCAATATGTGCATTGAGTAATGAGTCATGGTGACTTAGCTTGCGTTGGATGCATGACAGATTAATGACACAGCAAGTGGTCATGCACCGAACGCCGTCCAACTGGCGACGGCGTTAAATGAGGGGCTGTCACTAAAGATTCAGATTACTGCCATCAATTTGTCGTCAATGACAATCAATCTAGACATGTTCCACAGGGGAATGATGATGATGGCAATGTTAGAAAAGTTAGATCAGCTGGACTATCAAATCTGTCGAACTTTTAATCAAGCACTGCAGTGGTCCAGTGTCCATCGTTTTTTTGGCCTAATTAGTCGTCTAGGCGATGGGCCAGTGTGGTATGTCTTGATGATCACCTTGCCGATCATGGCATGGCTGACAAACACCACTGAAGGCTACTATGCCAGCGGGTCATTGTTAGTCTCAGGGCTAGCTGGCTTGATGCTGTACCGGTTCTTAAAAGACCGCTTGGCACGCGAACGGCCTTTTATTGCCTATCACGATATTGATTGTCGGCATCAGCCACTTGACCGATACAGTTTCCCATCAGGCCATACACTTCATGCCGTGATGTTTACTACCATCACAGTGGCATGGTTTCCAATTATGGGGATTGTTTTGGTGCCCCTGACCAGCCTGATCGCACTGTCTCGGCTGGTGTTGGGTCTCCACTACCCCACCGATGTCATTGTCGGCGCGTTCATTGGTTTCGGACTCGCCCAATACATGCTCATCCTTCTTCCTCCTCTCAGCTGATCGATCGCATCAGCTGTCATCTGCAGAAAGTGGCACGCGGTAGGCCACGCCTCGGCGCTGAATCTCAAGCTCCAATGGCTGATCCTCCCGCATGGGAAACCTGGCGCGCATGGATTGAAGGTCTCGCACAACGCGACCATTAACAGCCACGATTAAATCCCCCGCGCGAAGCCCAGCACCCCAAGTCGGGGTATTCCTTCTGACCTCTTCAATGACCACGCCACGTACCCGCTGCCCCTCTGGCACGCGCACCAAAGTCAGCCCGTCGAGACGCCTGTCGAGTCGCTGTCCACTGATTCTGGCGTCTAGATTTTCTTCAATAGCCACCGCCACATCAATGGTCTCGCCTTCCCGCCAAAGTCGCATTTGAATCGTTTGATCAACAGGCAATAACCCTTCGATATTTCGCATGGCTTGTTGTTGTTTGATCTCCCGTCCATCAATGGCCATGATCACATCACCGACCTTCACCCCGGCCTTATCGAGTGATCCGCCGGTGCTGACTGATCTCACGATAACGCCAGATTGCCCGGGAATATTCAAGGCTTGCCGAAGCGCCTCATCAATGGTCTGCACGTCGACGCCCAAACTGCCACGGCGCACCTCCCCAAATTGAATCAGCTGATCTAACACATAGCGTGCAGTGGAGGCAGGCACAGCAAAGCCAATCCCCACGTTGCCCCCTGACGGTGTGAAGATAGCGGTATTGATGCCAATCAGCTCGCCTCGGAGATTGATTAAGGCCCCACCTGAATTTCCTGGATTAATAGAGGCATCGGTTTGGATAAAGTTTTGATACTCCAAACCCCTGAGTCCTGACCGACCTAGGGCTGAAACAATCCCCGAGGTCACGGTTTGGCCCAACCCAAACGGATTGCCCACAGCCACGACAAAGTCCCCTACTCTCAGAGCACTTGAGTCGGATAACACGAGCTCACTTAATGTCAAATCTGATGACAGTGCTGAAGGCTCGAGTTGAATCACCGCCAGATCGGTGTCACGGTCTGCACCAATGAGTCGACCATTAAACTCACGGCCATCTTGCAAGGTCACCGCAATATCTTCAGCGTTATTAATCACATGGTTGTTGGTCAAAATAATGCCTTTTTCGGCATCGACGATGACGCCTGAACCCAGTGATTGCTGAATACGCTCTCGAGGAACCGAGGGGAAGTCAAAAAAACGCCTAAAAAAAGGATCATCTGCGAACGGACTTGTCCGCACCTGAACCCGTGTTCGGCTATAAATATTGACCACCGCAGGTGTGACATCTTCTAAAAGGGGCGCCAAGCTGGGCAAAGGCTGCCCATCTACTGACATCGGCAAAGTGGCATGCACCGATGAGCCAAGCATCACAGAGACGAGACAAGACATCGCCACAAGGCTGACCTTGACTTTGTGCATCATCACACCTGCCTGGCATTGAGTCATTTGTTTGTCATTGAGTACGGTTATCGTCATGATGTCTGGCCTTTGTAAAGTCTGATCAGAAAACTGATGGCATCTTGACAAGTTTTCAAGATGACTTGCAATTGTAGCCAAACGATGGTGAGATACTGACATAACAGTTGTTGACCAGATGGAGCGATCTTCGACGATCATGGCACCACTCGACCAACAAGTGCTTCGAACCGATGTCACCGGCATGCCGCTGGAGTGGATCGGCTACCAAGATGCTGTCAAATTGATCGTTCTCGGTCAGGTCAGCTACACCCTAGGCTCTGTCATTTATTCCCTCCAAGGTGGCCACAACGCTAAAACAGGTCACCGCACCAAAATCGGCGTCAATGCCATTATGGCAACCCAAGGCACCCATCCTAACGCCCACAAATTCTATGATTGCTACACACCCCCGCTATCTAATCGGGCGCTGTTTAAAAGAGATGCCAATGTGTGTCTTTACTGTGGTACTCAGTTTATGACGCGCGACTTATCGAGAGATCATGTGAAACCCTTGTCTCAAGGTGGGATTGATACTTGGGAAAATGTCGTCACGGCTTGCAAACGCTGCAATAACCACAAAGGCTCTAAAACGCCAGAAGAGGCGAACATGCAATTGATTGCGATCCCCTTCGCGCCAACCCATGCCGAGTATGTCTACCTCCAAGGCCGTCGAATCTTGGCCGATCAAATGGAGTTTTTGTTAGCTCACTTCCCAAGAAACAGCTTGTTGCGTCAACGCTTGACAAATACAGCGCTCACCAGCGCATAATCGCTTATGCCTAATTCGTCTCCGACCTACCTGGTCGACGCCAGTGTTTATATTTTTCGTGCTTGGTTTTCAATGCCTGAGGGCTTTGAGAACCCGCAGGGACAGCCCACCAATGCGGTCTATGGCTTTGCGCGTTTTCTCTGTGAGCTAATCGAACAAACACAAACCACTCAATTGGCGGTGGCATTTGATGAATCACTGACCTCATCTTTCAGAAATGAGCTCTATCCAGACTACAAAGCCAATAGAGACCCCGCACCAGAGGATCTCAAACGACAATTTGCATGGTGTCGAGACTTGGTCCAGAGCTTGGGCATTCCTGCCTACTGGTCAGATCGCTTTGAGGCGGATGACCTGTTGGCATCACTGGCGCGGCACTGCCAACAGACAAACCGTTCGGTCTGTGTCGTCACAGGAGACAAAGACCTGGCGCAATTGGTGAGTGGTGATGGCGATACATGGTGGGATTTTGCACGTAACCGCCGACTTGACCATGCCGGTGTGTTTAATCACTTTGGCGTCTATCCCCATCAAATCGCAGACTTTCTCGCACTCACCGGCGATGCCGTGGATAACATCCCGGGTGTGCCTGGCATTGGTGCAAAGACAGCGGCCGCGCTTTTAAATCACTTTGAGAGTTTAGAGGCCGTGCTGAGTCGAATAGATGAGATTGAGTGGCTCAGTTTACGTGGGGCACAGCGTGTGGCCAAAGCGCTCCGAGAACACGAAGCGCTGGTTAGAGTGTCTAGACAACTGACTGGGCTGGCTGACGATATCCCAGATGTTCACGCCGAACCACGCATCGATCGCATGGCGCCCTCATCTGACGCTTTAGATGCGCTCTTAGATGCGCTGGGTTTCGGGACACCGCTAAGAAAGCGTCTCCATAACTTAGCGCTGACCACCTAGCTGGCGACGAGCCGCCTCACCCACTGCCTCGAGTGAGGCATCCACCGTATCCACTTTTAAAATCGTCACATCAGGCATTGGCCTTTTGATTGGGCGGCCTGTTTCATCGACATACGCCCAGTGGCTGTTGGCGAACATGTACAGATCGGTCCCGTCCATGGCCCCATAGTTTGGGCTATCAAAGGCTTCTAGGGCTGCAACCACAGGCGTTACCGCCACCACACCCAAGCCATCACTCCCTAACTGAAGGCGTAACACTCGGTCTGGTGCGATCCCGTTTTGGATGGCAATCAAGGACCCATCACTGGCGTACAAGCCGTCAATGCCGCCTAGGTTGAGTGTTTCTGGAATC
>JALQZL010000039.1:0-8409 GCA_023258355.1 Wenzhouxiangellaceae bacterium
TGTTGGTGCAAATAGAAATGGAATGGCGGCCGACAGGCTCTGTCTCGATCATTGAATAAAAACTGGCCACTTCGTAGACCCAGACAGCGGGCACATCTAGATAGTCAGCGACGGCATCCATCAGCTCAGCGCTGACCCAGCCATTATTTTGGTGCTGTGCCGCGACCAAGGCCTGAATAATGGCTGAACGACGTCCCTCTGGCCCTTCAGGAAAACGGCCAAGCCACTCATTGATAACAGCCTGAGTCTTTTCAGTCAAAAGGGCTGACTTTCCCTCGACTGGAGAGCTTGTGGCTTCAATACTCATCGATCAATCTCTCCAAATACAATATCTTGGGTAGCAATTAGAGCGGCGATATCTGCCAGCATGTGGCCTTTGGCCATCTCATTCATTGCTGAAAGGTGAGCAAATCCTGGGGCACGCAAGTGAACTCGAAATGGTTTGTTAGCGCCATCAGAGATCATGTAACAACCGAATTCACCCTTGGGGGCTTCCACCGCAGCATAAGTCTCTCCCTCAGGCACACAGTAGCCCTCAGTGAAAAGCTTGAAGTGGTGAATCAAGGCCTCCATGTCATCTTTCATCTCTTCTCGAGTCGGCGGAGACACTTTGAAATTTCGGATCATTACCGGCCCTGAATTGGCGCGCAGCCAATCAATACACTGACGAATAATGCCAGCCGACTGGCGCATTTCTTCGACACGGACCAAGTAACGGTCATAGCAATCACCGTTAGTGCCGACGGGAATATCAAAGTCGACCTTGTCGTAGGCAGCATAGGGTTGCTTTTTGCGAAGATCCCAGGCAACGCCGCTACCACGGAGCATTGGTCCAGTGAATCCCATTTGCAAAGCCCGGTCTGCTGAGACGGCGCCAATGCCAACCGTTCGCTGCTTCCAGATTCTGTTGTCGGTCAGCAGGGTCTCATAGTCGTCCACTTTTGAATAAAAATCAGCAGTAAAGTGGTCAAGGAAATCTAAGAGCGACCCATCACGCCATCGATTCATCCGCTCAAGGTCTTTACCCTTTCGCCAACGGCTTTCAGCCACTTTTGGCATTTGATCGGGCAGGTCTCGATAAACACCCCCTGGTCGGTAATAGGTGGCGTGCATCCGAGCACCCGAAACGGCCTCGTAGCAATCCATCAGGTTTTCACGCTCACGGAAGGCATACAAAAAGACCGACATGGCGCCCAAATCCAGCGCATTGGAACCTAGCCACATCAGGTGATTCAAGATGCGTGTGATCTCATCAAACATGGTTCTGATGTACTGAGCACGTTCAGGTGCTTCGATGCCCATCAGTTGCTCGATGGCCCGGACATAGGCGTGCTCATTGCACATCATGGATACATAGTCCAAGCGATCCATGTAGCCAATCGACTGGTTGTAAGGCTTTGACTCGACGAGCTTCTCAGTGGCTCTGTGCAACAGACCCACGTGAGGATCTGCTCGAACGACCACTTCCCCATCGAGTTCTAGAATCAGTCGCAACACGCCATGCGCTGCAGGGTGCTGCGGGCCAAAATTCATGGTGAAATTTCGAATCTCGCTCATGCCTCAGCCCGCCCATCTTTTGAATGCTTGCCATCAAGCTTTTCATCAACATAACGGCTGTCATGACGAATCACCCTTGGCACAAGCACCCGCGGTTCGATTTCCACTGGCTCATACACCACACGACCCTTTTGCTCGTCATAGCGAACCGTCACGTTACCGATCAGCGGGAAGTCTTTTCTAAAGGGATGGCCAATAAAGCCATAGTCGGTGAGGATGCGCCTCAAATCAGGGTGACCTTCGAAGATGATGCCATAGAGGTCAAACACCTCACGCTCATACCAATTCACACCATTCCAAACATCAATCAAGGAGGGGATCACGGGCAGCTCATCGTTCGGCGCAAAGCATCTGAGCCTCAAACGCCTGTTGTGCTTCAGACTCAAAAGCTGCACAACCACCGCAAAGCGGTTGTCGATGACTTCCGACTCAGGCCGCTCAGCCCAGCTAAATCTGCCAGGACCCAGCGCGTCGACCCCACGCGAGAATCCAGACCCAGTCGCCTCGGCTGTTTCCCACTCATCATCACCAAAACCCAGGTAATCAACACCTGCCAAATCAGTTAACTGCTCAAATGAGAGGCTGGGCTCCTCACGCAACTGATGCGCAACCTCTAGCCAGTGCTCTGGCGCAATGGTAATGGTCAGCTGACCACGATGTTCATCATAGCTATCAATCTTGTGGCCAAACAGACCATCAAGGTGCTCAACAAAGGTTTGGTTCAGACTGGAAAATGAATTCATGAGCGAGCAATCGTGTTGGTTCGGCGAATTTTCTTTTGTAGCTGCAAAATGCCGTACACCAACGCTTCTGCTGTTGGTGGGCAACCGGGCACATAGATATCAACGGGCACGATCCGATCACACCCTCGGGTCACCGCATAGGAATAGTGATAATAACCACCGCCGTTGGCACAAGAGCCCATTGAGATGACCCATTTAGGATCCGGCATTTGATCGTAGACCTTGCGAAGTGCAGGCGCCATTTTATTGACCAAAGTCCCCGCCACAATCATCACATCTGACTGTCTTGGGCTTGGTCTGAACACCATGCCAAAGCGATCAATGTCATAGCGGGAGGCAGCTGAGTGCATCATCTCAACGGCGCAACAGGCCAAACCAAAGGTCATGGGCCACATGCTCCCAGTCCGCGCCCAGTTAATCAGGGCATCGGCGCTGGTTGTCACAAATCCCTTTTCTAACAGTGGGTTATCGCCATTCGGCCGCAGGATGTCATCGACCTCGCCGACCACATCGGGATTGTGCATGATCGTGCTTATTCCCACTCCAGTGCTCCCTTTTTCCACTCATAGATGAAGCCAATCACCAATATCAACAGGAAGATACCCATGGCGACAAGGCCTGTCATGCCCACACTGTCGAGCACCACAGCCCAAGGGAACATGAAGGCAATTTCTAGATCAAAAATGATGAATAAGATGGCAATGAGGTAAAACCGAACGTCAAACTTCATTCGAGAATCTTCAAAGGCCTCGAAACCACACTCATAGGCAGAGTTTTTT
Organism: Wenzhouxiangellaceae bacterium; assembly: GCA_023258355.1. Classification (GTDB taxonomy): domain Bacteria; phylum Pseudomonadota; class Gammaproteobacteria; order Xanthomonadales; family Wenzhouxiangellaceae; genus Wenzhouxiangella. The sequence goes on from JALQZL010000039.1 coordinate 3,080, forward strand.
TCGTCAGATGGATTGCGGGGACCGAGAATGCCACCCACCAGCAAAAGGACAGTACCCATCCCGATGCCTACGCCTAAAAATACCAATATTGGAAAATAATCCGTCAACATCGTTATCTTCTTGAGCTTTACCGATTCAGGATCGGACCTTATAGAGTTTGTGTTGGTGCCGAAGGCCGGACTCGAACCGGCACGGCTTTCGCCACTGCCCCCTCAAGACAGCGTGTCTACCAATTCCACCACTTCGGCTACTTTATTCCTTTGTCATCGGCTCAATACCTATCGAGCCAAACAGCCTACCCATCTGAGGTTACAGATGAACCTGCTGGTCTTACTTTCTTCTAGGGCTGAGGCTCAACCGGTGCTTCAGGGCGCTCATCGCTGGGTGGCTGCAAAAACGCTTCCTCATCCCCCTCGGCAGAATCTGCTGAGTCTTCACTCGCATCACCACCCATAAGCTCCGTGGGAATGACCAACTCAGGCGCATCCACCAAACGCTCTGCCACACCCAAATCATCGGCTGTTGGGCCAGTCGCGCCCGTCTGCGCCAGCAAAATCGCCATAGACAAGCTGATCGCAAAAAACGCCACGCCCAGCCAACCGGTCAATTTACTCAAAAAGCCAGCAGAACCCTTCGAGCCAAAGACTGTGCCAGAAGCACCTGCACCGAAGGCTGCACCCATCGTGGCACCTGGACCCCGCTGGACCAACACCACGGCAATCAACCCAATGGCCAACAAAATATGAATTACTATTAACGCCGTATACAGCATCTTTCCGATCACTCGCTCTTAAAGACTTGCTCAAAATAAAGAGCCAGCCACCTATTCAGTCGCTGGCAAATTTCAACTGGCCGCTTTCGCAATACCTAAGAAGCTTTCCGCTTCCAAGGAGGCACCACCGATCAAGCCACCATCAATATCCTCACAGCTCAGAATTTCTCGGGCATTGTCTGGTTTGACGCTGCCACCATAGATCACCCTGACCTGACCCCCTATTGTATCACTACTGGCTCGAATTCGTGCTCGAATTGACGCATGCACTGCCTGTGCTTGCTCAGGTGAAGCGGTTTGGCCTGTTCCAATGGCCCACACAGGCTCATAAGCGATCACAGCCTGCTCAAATGCGGCAATCCCCGCCGCATCAATGACGGCTTCTAACTGGGAAATCACCACCTGATCGGTCTGCCCAGCTTCACGCTCTTGGAGTGTTTCACCGAGGCACAGGATTGGGATCAAACCGGCGCGTTGGGCCGCCAGAAACTTCTCTGCCACCACTTGATTGGTTTCCAGGTGGTCCTGGCGTCTTTCTGAATGCCCCACCAAGACGTATTGGCAACCGCAGTCTTTGAGCATGCCACCACTCACATCACCGGTGTGTGCGCCACCAGGGTGGATGCTTAAATCCTGACCGCCCAGACCAATGGGATGCGGGCTGCGCTTTATGTGTCGGCCCACCTCCAAAAGGTAGGGGAATGGCGGGATTAAGACGAGGTCAGCTTGGACATCACTGACCCCATCACCGATGGCCTGAGTGAGTGCGGATGCCATCTCCACACTGCCATTCATTTTCCAGTTCCCAGCCACTAAAATTCGGCGCTTTTCCACTGTCATGATTTGATTTCGCTTTTCTTGGGCTCGCAGGGTAGGATAAGAACTTCCTATCTCTGAGACAAGGGCGCTTCGTATGACAAATCCTCGCATTGCTTTGATCACGGGAGCTTCGGCCGGCATCGGTGCTGAATTTGCACGTCAGCTGGCGGCTCAAGGCCACCACATTGCACTGACAGCCAGACGCCGCGAACGGCTGGATGAACTGGCTGATCAGCTCAAACGTCAACACGGTGTGGAATGCTTGGTCATCCCTGCAGATCTGGCCGATCCCGAGGCGCCCAAAAGAATTGTTGAAGCCATCCATCAAGCAGGCTTTGATATCGATGTGCTCGTTAATAACGCAGGCTTTGCGGTTGGTGGCTTTTATACGGCGGCCACCTGGGACGAGCAGGCGCGTTTTCTTCAAGTGATGGTCACCGCCGTGGCTGAGCTCACTCATCTCGTACTCCCGACCATGTTGGCGAACAATGCCGGTCAAATCGTCAACGTGGCCTCCGTTGCGGGTATCGTTGCTGGCTCATCCGGGCATACCCTGTATGCAGCATCCAAGGCCTTTCTGATTAAATTCTCAGAGTCTTTGGCAATGGAAAATCACCACACGGGCGTGACAGTCCAAGCACTTTGCCCTGGGTTCACGCTCTCTGAGTTTCATGATGTTATCGGTAACCGCCATCTGGTCTCGCAAATGCCTGACTATATGTGGATGGAAGCACACGAGGTGGTTTCCATCAGCTTGAGTGAGCTCAATAATCCCAAAGCACCCGTGATGTTGGTGCCTGGTCGGGTTAATCGATTCTTGGCATTTTTGTCTCGCAAACTACCCTACCGATGGGCCTACGCCTTGGTGAGGAAACGCAGCGGTGACTTCAGGCTTCAAGAACGTCCTTAAAGAGGCCGCTAGGTCGCAGCGGTTTTCACATCAAACTGCAACCCGGTGCGTTTTAATTTAATGCATCGCACTGGTTGCGATGGGCTGATCAGGTAGTGTGAAATTGCCTCGAAGCCCATTGTGTCTGCATTAATTGGAGAAAAGATATGAAGACGATAGCTCAAGCAATGTTAGCCGGCATGATCCTCGGGTTGGTCATCCCCGCATCTGTCGCTGCCAATGACCATCAGGATCAATCATCAGTCGAGCACTATGTGATTGATACCTCAGGCGCCCATGCCTTTGTTCAATTTAGGATCAAACACATGGGTTTTTCTTGGCTCTATGGGCGCTTCAACGAGTTTGAAGGCCAATTTAGCTTTGATCCTGAAGATCCATCCAACTCAAATGTTCGTGTGGTCATCAATACCGCCAGCATCGACTCGAACCATGAGAGCCGAGATAACCACCTAAGAAATGAAGACTTTCTGACGGTCGATGAGTACCCCGAAGCTCGCTTTGTCAGCACCTCTTTTGAGCACATTGAGGGTGACCGCTACGCCATGACGGGCGAGCTGACTTTCATGGGTGTCACAAAAACCTTGGCCTTCGACGTCACTCAGATCGGTGCTGGCCAAGACCCATGGGGCAACTATCGGCGTGGATTCCATGGAACGACTCGTTTTGCTCTGGCAGATTTTGGGATTGACTACAACCTAGGCCCAGCGGCTCGCGAGGTTGAAATCATCCTAGACGTGGAGGGCATTCGCCAAGAGCCCTCGGCATAAAAACATGGGTTGCGCCCTATCCGGGCGTCGCCGATTGAACCCAGCCCTCACGGCGGTGGTGGCTGGGTTTGTTTTTCCTCAACAGGCTCAGCGTCCTCTGAGCGCACAGGTGGCCTCATCATCTCCACCTCATCAGTCGTGGGTTCATTCAAAAGCGGCTGTTCAGATCGGGGCTCTGACGTGTCATCAGCTCGCACAATCTGTGCGTCAACCAACTCAATCAGGGGTTCTGCCCACGGCCCAGTAATGCTGTAGCGTGCTTCACTCACGCCCTTCAGTGGCTGATCCAAAATAGATTGCAGCAAAAGACCCGCCGCTGCCCCAACTGGCCCGCCAGCCAAGCCACCAATGACTGGTAACGTTGAACCCAAGCCAGGCTCAATCACCACCTGCTGGTCATAGGATCTGGCTATCATGTCCGTGGTGCCGGTTAGGGTAATAATCGCCGATGGAGAGGCAATCTCTATACCCTGAGTTTGGGCCTGACCATTGGTCATGTCGAACTGCCCTTCCATGCGATCGAATTGAAACCCAGACGAGAAGACATCCCTAAAATCGAGCATCAAACGACGAGGCAGGGCACTAAAACTCACCAAACCAAGCAGACGACCTGCACCAGCAGACGCTTGTGGAATATTGCCACCTCGAAGGGTGAAGTCCATGCTGCCATTGACCCTGTACAAATTGAAATCGAGCAAGGTACCCGGCCAGTTCAGATCAAAATCCAAGGTCGCTTGGCGGGCTTGCAATCCGGCCTGATAACCCGTGGCTTGTATTAGGCGGTTGAAGTTTCGGCTACTGAGGCGACCTTGCATGGCAGAGCGTGGCCCGAGGTCATCGACATATGACCAGTCACCTCTGGCTTGTAATCTTAAATCGGGGCCATCAATATCCAGCAGTTCAATTTCCCACCCTTGGTCCGTTGAATGCGTCTCCAGCCGTGTGCTGCCTAACACCAAATCATCCCAATAGAGCGCTCGGACAAGCAGCGTCAAGGGTATGGCTTGCCTTGGATCAGTCAAAGTCGGCGGGCGGATGGGGCTGGTCTCTGGTTCGAGCTCATTAGGTACCAAGTAAAGATGCTCTAGATCCACAACAATGGCGCGTCCCAATCCCCGATCACCCGGCCACAAAATCTCTCCTCGGATGGAAGGCCCCTGGACACTGACAATCCATTGTGATTCGGCCCAATTGATCTCGATGGCGGCGGGGGCAACCGCCGTCCCAGGCACATTCAAGGCATCCACCTCGACCAGGCCAGCCACGCGACCTGAGAGCATGTCATTAATCCAGTCAGTTTGTGAGACACCCTCTGGATTAATGGCATTGATCCCCTCTGTTATCAATTGCTGCCAACCGCCTAGATCCAGATCTGGCAACGATCCGTCGAATACAACCCCAGCATCCATGGGTAATTGAGGAACCTGTTGATTCCCAAAGCTGGCCGCGGCGGCCCACCCATTGGTTCGACGCGCGATACTCATAGCGCCGATCTCACCCAAGCTCGCCCGCATAGCAGACTGGTTAGCTTGCACGACCCATTCAATGGCCAGTGGCCACTCAGTGAGCGATGGCTTAGCCAAGGGTGCTGGGAAGGCCAATTCAGTGCCCCCCAATGAGCTATTGAGCGCGACACGCAGCCCATCTTGGGCAGAGGCTTTGGAGACCTCCACTGAGAGCTCGGTTTGACCGGATACATAATCTGCCAAGCCACTAAAGCCATCCAACTGCGCAAGCCACGCCTGAGGTTGGATGGTGGTGGAGACTGTCAACTGAGGCGAGGGCCCAGAAGTGATACGTGGCCGCAGCGTGACAGGTTGACCGTAAAATAGTGCCTGCAAACCATCACTTTGTATGAGCTGGCGGTTGAGTGCCAACCTGCCCTCAAGGCGCTCTAGCCCTAAAGAAACCTCTGTGAGCGCCAGATCATTACCCAAAAAATCGACGAAGCCTGTCATAGCCCACGCCGCGCGATTTTTGATTGGGAGCGTCAAACCCACATCGGCGTCGACATCGCCACCCCATTGCACCGCACCAAACACCGTATCCCAACCCGAGATGG
>JALQZL010000039.1:8419-12182 GCA_023258355.1 Wenzhouxiangellaceae bacterium
ACCTCCTGCCCGACCAATCTCAAATCCAGTCTGGGTTCGACAAAGCGGTCAATACGAATGTGGGGAGCAGACAGTGAGAAACTGCCTATCTGAGCCTTGTCAACCTGTGCATCTAGGCCTTGCCCGAGAAAAGTTGCTCGACCTTGAACGGCACTGGCCACCGGCCAGCCGCGAGCATAGGCCAGTTCCAAGTCCTCGAAATTCACCTCAGCAGAAAAATTGCCTGCCTGGAACTCACGGGTGCGAAGGCCTACTGGAAAATGAAGCAGTGCCTCGCCACTCGCCTGACCCATAAACACCAGTGCGTCATTCAACCATCTCAGTGCAGGTGGTGGAATGATGCGGTGAGGTAGGAACGGCCTGACATCCACCTGCGCTATGGTCGGTGCTTGGATCAAGAGATCTAAAAACGGCCGTTGGCCAGCCAGGTAGACCGCCCCATCAACTTTGGCCTCCACATCGGCTGTGACCAGCTGCAGGCCATCGAAAAAGAGCCGAGTTGGGCTAAAAAAAATGGCCCCATCGATGAATTCGCTCACCACTGGGGCTTGAATGGTTTCAGGCCACGACAAGGCGGGTTGCCCATCCAAATGGATCACCAACTGATCCCCCGCCAAATCCAAGGCCAGATCTAGCTCAGACAGCGACAATGCCCCATCATTTAATGCCATGCCAAACGCATCCACCCCACCCTCGGCATGATGAAAATGACCAGCCAAGTCTGCCCCAAGCTCGAGTGAGTTGACCTGCCCAGACAAATCCTCGGGCCACCCAGACCATCGACTCATCCATGGATCAATGATTTGATGCAGGGCAGACAGGTCCATGTAATCTGCTGCCATGGCTTGTCCCTCGGCAGTGCGAGACCAAGCTGCTTCAGTCACGATTGGCTGACGATCCAATGTCAGTGCTTGAACCTCCACAGCCCAAGATCGCTCTCCTACTTCGTTCGGCCATCGTTTCGCCTTCATCGTCCCTCGCAGACGACCTTGAGGACCATCCAGTGAAAGCACGGTATCCAAAGTCCCGCCAGTGGTCTCATCCCAATCCAGCCAGACCTCCATGCTGAGTGCTGTCTCATCTATATCAGGCAGCGACCAACCCGCTTGACCGAGCCATTCGCCAAGAGAGACCTGTTCTGCATTAAGCCATGCCTGGGCTTTGGTCCAGCGACCATCTGATTGCGCCATCCATAGTCGGAAACGAACACGCTGGCCCGCATTGTTTGATGAAGCCAACCAACCCGACAAACGGTATTCAGAACCCAGCTTTGAGAAATCAGCCTCAGTGACCGTCAGGGCGATCTCAGGTTGTTCACTCGGTTGAAAAACAAGCTCCGTGTCTCTGAGTGACAGACCCAACCAAGTTGGCACGCCGTCACCCGGAACTGAGGAGACTGGTCCCTCAGCCGTCGTGCGTCCTAGGTCAACACTCGCGTCATCGCTTGACTGAAACTGCCACACCCACTGACCATCGGCATGTTGTGCTAACGTAATCTGAGAGCCCACTAAAGCCAAGTTAGCGACGGCATGGTCTTTTCGAAAAACGTTGAACCAACGTACCTCCATAACCACAAGCTCGAGCGTCAATGGCGCCTGGGTGCCTTGTTCAATCGATAAACCACGCAGTGCGATGGAGGGGAAAAAGCCCGGCCAACTGGCTTGTACTTCTTCAATGGTGACTTGGCCGAAGCCTTGCTCACTGAGCCGTTGTTCAATCATGGGTCGTAACTCATCAGCATAGGGCACCAAAAGACGACCCACACCCACGATCACAGCCAAGCCAATGACACACACAGCCACCGCACTAAAGATGGCGGCTCGGAATCGCCGCCAGCGATAATGCGCTGATTTGAGTGGATCAGGTGTCTTCACGAGACGCTCTCATAGCAGCACCACATCAAATTGATCTGATGCATAGTCTGAATGTGGCTGGAAACGAATGGCTGCGCCCAGTTTTTCTGTGAGCTCTGCCACTGTCGCCTCATGTTCCTCAAGAATGCAATCGATGATGCTCGGTTCGGCCATCACTTGTAATTGACCCGTTTCGAACTGTCGAGTCGCCCGCACAATCTCTCTGAAAATTTCCGAGCAAACGGTCTGAGCTGTCTTTACACGCCCAGTACCACCACACACGCGGCAAGACTCACAGAGGCGATGCTCGAGACTCTCGGTGGTCCGTTTTCGGGTCATCTCCACCAGACCCAATGGTGAAATCTCTGAAACTGAGGTGCGCGCTGGATCACGCTCTAAAGCATGGTTGAGCACACGCAATACTTGGCGTTTGTGTTCATCTTGGTGCATGTCTATAAAATCGATGATGATGATGCCGCCTAAATTGCGCAGTCTCAGTTGACGTGCAATCGCTTGAGCGGCCTCTAAGTTGGTTTTAAAGATCGTCTCTTCTGGATTTCGGGTGCCAACATAACCACCAGTATTCACATCGACCGTTGTCATTGCCTCGGTTTGGTCGATGGCCAAATGCCCCCCTGATTTCAGAGGGGTTACGCGGCTGAGAGCACGCTCAATTTCCGACTCCACACCATATAAATCAAACAATGGCCTCGCCGGTGTGTAATGCTCGATCCTATCTACCCAGTCAGGAAAAAATTCCTGTGCAAAATCACAAGCCGCCTCATAGGTTGCTTGATCATCGATACGCACCTTATCTATTCGTCCATGCATCAAATCTCTCAAGGAACGATAGGGTAGAGACAAGTCTTGGTAGATGCACTCACCTGCCTCGGCTGCGGCTTGATCTCGACAGACTCGCTCCCAGCGTTTTTGCAAGTAAGCATAATCCCGCGACAAGGCCTCTTCATCGACACCTTCTGCATTGGTTCTGATGATCAGCCCCATGGCAGGCTCTGGACCCACAAGCGCATTCATGAGACCTTTCAACCGCTCACGCTCTTCTTCATCCTCGATACGCACGGAGATACCCAAGTGGGTGGATCCTGGTAGCAGCACCAGATAACGTGAGGGAATACTGAGCTGGGTACTTAATCGTGCCCCTTTGCTACCCAGTGGATCTTTAATCACCTGGACTGGTAACACCTGACCCTCGGTCAGGCAATCATTAATCAAAGGCGTGGGTTTCGGCGGTTTGGATGGCGACGCATCAGTCTCATTGCTCTCCTCACACTCTTCCTGTGTTCGAGGCAAGATATCAGCGATGTGCAGAAAAGCGGTCCTACCCAATCCGATGTGGACAAAAGCAGCTTGCATTCCTGGCAATACACGATCTACTCGGCCCATGAATATCTGGCCGACGTAACTGGTGACATCTCGCCTTTCAAGAAAAAGCTCTTGGACGAGGCCACTCTCAACGGTGGCGACCCGACACTCAGTCGGGGTCACATTGATCAGGATTTCATCACTCAACGCCAGTATCTCTCAAGTCATGATGGCTTTGAGGATGCCACAATCGGGCCTGGCGCAACAACTGACCCGTCTCATACAAAGGCAAGCCAACAACATTGCTATAACTCCCCTCAATTCGTGAAATAAACAGACCCGCTTCATTTTGAATGGCATAAGCACCCGCTTTGTCCATGGGATCACCTGACCTCACGTAATGACTTATCCACTCTGATGGCAATGAGGCAAACCAAACAGTGGTGGTGACCAACGCTTGATGCACCTGATGGGTGGGTGTCACCAACGCCACCGAGGACATCACCTCATGACTGCGTCCTGAGAGTGACTGAAGCATCGTGATCGCTTCTGAGGCATCCTGGGGCTTGCCCAAACACTGCCCATCG
>JALQZL010000003.1:0-3154 GCA_023258355.1 Wenzhouxiangellaceae bacterium
GACTCGATTACGCAAGGTCGTAATGTTCTGCTGCAGGGCAGTTTGTTGAAGCTCGGTGAGAATGTTCTCATCAATCACCGCTCTCACGTTAAAAGTCTCAGACCCCATTCGATTCTCAAGCACTAGCTCAGGGACATCGCGGTTGATCACGCGAGTCGCCTCGGTCCGATCCTCTTCACTACGCAGTTCTGTGATGATGTCATTCCTATCCACTCTGACTGAGCGATAGCGAATACCGTTGTTGCGAAGCACCAAACGGATGTCACTGACGAACCGCTCTAACTGCTGGGATCTGGCGGCATCCATGTCGACTTCCATCAAGAAGTGCACCCCGCCTTGTAAATCAAGGCCTAACACCATTGGCTCGGCGGAGATGGCCCGTAACGAGTCTGGCGTGGCGGGAGCGAGATTAAGGGCGACCACATATTGATCACCCAAGCGCTCGCGCAAGACATCTGCAGCACGCCCTTGACGATCCGTATCATCAAAGCGCACCAACAGGCGTTGGGGAGTGTAATCAATGGCTCTGTATGGCAGATCGGCACTATCCAAGGCCAAACCGACTTCATTGGGCAACTCACGGGGTAATTCAAAGCCTCGTACGGAAGAGACCTGTACCGATGGGTCATCGCCAAAAAGGTTTGGCAGTGCGTAAATCGCACCCAAGCCAAGCGCAATGATCAATAGTGCATATTTCCAAGCTGGGAATTTATTCATTACTTCAAGTTCTTAATCGTGCCCTTGGGAACAACCTGGGCAATGGAATGTCGTTGAACGTGGACCTCAACACCTGTGTTGACTTCAACAGTCACGAAACTATCGGCCACAGCCGAGATTCGGCCAAGTAGGCCGCCGGCAGTGACGACCTCATCACCCGTAGACAAACCTTCTACAAGGGCTTTGTGCTCTTTGTTTCGTTTCATCTGGGGGCGAATCAGCAAGAACCAGAAGATCACGATAATCAGAATCAGGGGAAGCAAACTGGCGATTAAGCTGGGAGGCTCAGGCTGTGCGGCCTGTGCCATTGCGCTGGCGATAAAGAAATCCATGATCAAACCTCTATCAGTGACATAACAAATTAGCCCCGTATTATCGCACAGGCAGTCAGGCTGAGGAAGACGCTCAGCCCAGTGCTCTGAGGGTCGCAATCCATGGCAGACAGGCATTCCCTCGGCGTGCTGGAAAGGCCCCTACCGGCTGAAGCTGGTTTAACAAGCCCAAATGGGCCACTGGTCTTTGTGTCGGGTCTGCCAGCATGGCCTTGAAAGCCTCAAAGTCGCTGGCTAGCTCATGGACTGGGCGCCCGATGAGCCAGTCGGTGAGCAACGAGGCACTGGCTTTGGTCACGGCGCAAGCTTGGCCATCAAACATTGCCTCAGTGACCACACCCCCTTCGATGACCAAGGCCATCTGTAAGTCATCCCCACACAGCGCATCATGGGCCTGTCCACGATGGGTGGCATGGTCCAAAGGCCCATAATTGTGCGGGTCTTTGTTGTGCTCAAGGATGACCTTTTGGTAAAGCTGGTCAAGGCTCACGGCACTAACATGGCTCTGGCATGGTTGAGGGCATCGATGAAAACATCGATCTCCTCGTGCGTGTTGTATGCCGCGAAAGAAACACGGGCTGTTGCTGGGACGTCAAAAAATTGCATGGCCGGCATCGCACAGTGATGTCCTGTCCGAATGGCGACGCCAAAGTGATCGACAATGGTCCCCAAATCATGGGCATGCGCTGATTCGACCACAAATGAAATCACTGGCCCCTTGTTTTTGGCTTGCCCGATGATGCGCAGGCCGTCGATGGCCAGAAGTTTCTCTGTGGCATAAGACAAGAGTGCCTGCTCATGTTCAGCGATTTGCGCCACCCCAACGGACTCAATGAAATCAATCGCTGACTTCAAACCGATGGCACCAGCCACATGGGGTGTGCCTGCTTCAAACTTGTGAGGCACCTCATTAAATGTGGTTTCGGTGAAGCTCACATGTTTGATCATCTCCCCACCCCCTTGCCAAGGTGGCATGGCCTCAAGATGCGACTGGCGAGCCCAGAGTGCTCCGATGCCCGTGGGTCCATACATCTTGTGGCCAGACAAGCAATAAAAATCACAGCCCAGAGCTTGGACATCAATGGCCAAATGCGGTGTGGCTTGGGCGCCATCGACCAGGACCGGCACACCTTTGGCCTTGGCCATCACGCACACTTCTTGGACTGGATTCACTGTGCCGAGCGCATTCGAGACATGCACGATACCGACCAGCCGCGTTCGATCTGTGATGAGTGACTCAAAAGCCTCTAAATCAAGTACCCCCGTTGAATCCATCGGAGCCACCTTAAGCTTGGCACCCGTCCGTTGACAGAGAAGCTGCCAAGGCACGATGTTGGCATGGTGCTCCATGTGTGTGATGAGCACCTCATCGCCTGCGCGGACGCTCGCACCGAGAAAACTATTGGCGACCAGATTGATCGCTTCGGTTGTGCCTCGAGTAAACACAATCTCTTTGGCCGACGCTGCGTTCAAAAACCGCGCGACAGATTCTCGGGCTTCCTCAAAAGCCTCCGATGCCTCCACTGAGAGTTGATGAACGCCACGATGGACATTGGCATTGCTGTGTTCATAAAACGAACTAATCGCTTCGACCACGCTATGCGGACGCTGTGTGGTCGCGGCGTTATCAAAATAGACCAGTGGCTTTTCATGCACGGTCCGCGCCAAAATAGGAAATTGCGACCGAAGTGCGTGAGGATCAAGTCCGTTTGTCATGGTCTTTGCCTTCAAATGGCTCACAGCTGGCCTTTGAGTGTCTCCATCATCCAATCGCGAATGGACTCTGAGTCGATGGCAAACAATGGCTCGGCTGCGAATCCAAATTTCAAAAGGGCGCGTGCCGCTTCCTCGCTTAGCCCCCGCGACTGCATGTAAAACATTGACCGCTCATCCAATTGGCCAATGGTCGCACCGTGGCTGGCGGTGACTTCTTCTGAATAGATTTCAAGCTCAGGCTTAATATTGACGCGCGCATCATCGCTAAGCAACAGGTTGGCCGTATTCAAGTCTGAGTGTGAGTCATCGGCATCTTCGTGGATATGAATTCTGCCGTTAAAAACGCCGACACTGTGGCCATCTGCGAGCATACGAAAACCCTCACGGCT
>JALQZL010000003.1:3164-36797 GCA_023258355.1 Wenzhouxiangellaceae bacterium
TCGACATGGTCTTTGTCGTTGAGTACAACCAACCCATCGATTTCACCATGGGCACCAGCCTCATTTAAGCGCACTTTGAGATCGTGTCTTGTTAATCGTCCGCCTTGATCAAAAGTCACCACCTTGTAATTGGCATCTTTTTGAATCTCGACATCAGTCCGCTGAATCCAGACAGACTCATGCGTCCTCCGGCGGATGACATGCGCGACATTAGCACCTTCAGACAGATAGAATTCCGATGTCCCACTCACCAAACCTCGGCCCGTATCCGAGTGATCTTCAATTAAGGTTAAATGAGCGTTTGGGCTGATATCAAAACGAAGTCTCGGGAAGAATTCATCATCAAATTCATCACTCGTGGTGATTGCAATGACCAGCTTGTGATCACCTCGCACTTCAATGCGCCAGGCTTGAGAAAAGCGCGCCAAATTGAGCCACGCAAAGGCCCCTGCCTGCTGGCCATAAAGGGCATCATAATCCTTCGCTTCCAAAAGCTCAGGCGCCAAGGGCGCGACAACGAGCCCTTCTGGCAGAGCCTCAAGTGGGCTTACCAACTGACCATGATCAAAGTGCAAGACCGTCGCATCAATTGGGTAGCGTGGTAGTGACGCTGTCTCGCCGATCTGGTGCCCAGCTTGCCACTTTTCCATTGACCGCAGAGATGTGTACTTCCACGCCTCTGTTTTGGTGTCGGGGAAACCAAACTGCATCACCCGCTGTTGACCCTTTTGGCGGATATTGAGGTAAGCATCATCACTTACACTGGCATCCACGCCCAGTTTTTCTGCCAGTGCGCTCATCAGGATGCCTTTTCCAAATACCCATAGCCCTCAGCCTCCAAGCGCTGGGCCAACTCAGGACCGCCACTTTCGACGATGCGACCACCTGATAAGACGTGCACATGATCTGGTGACAAATAATCAAGCAGCCGTTGGTAGTGTGTGATCACGACAAAAGATCGCTTGCCATCGCGCAGTTGGTTAATGCCATGCGCCACCAATTTCAACGCGTCAATGTCCAGACCAGAGTCTGTCTCGTCCAAAATGGCAAGCGTTGGCTGCAAGACAGCCATCTGAACAATTTCGTTTCGCTTTTTCTCTCCACCGGAGAAACCTTCATTGACCGCTCGCTTCAGCAACGATTCATCCATTTCGAGGTCTTTGAGAGACTCTCGCACCATCTTGAGAAAGTTCACACCGTCCACTTCTTCCTCTCCGCGTGCTTTTCTTTGAGCATTTAATGCTGCACGCAGGAAGTAGGCGTTATTCACCCCAGGAATCTCAACCGGATACTGGAAAGCCAAAAACACGCCCGCAGCAGCCCGCTCATCTGGCTCCATTTCGACGAGATCCTCACCATTGAGTTCGATAGACCCTGAGGTGACTTGATAGTCTTCTCGCCCAGCCAAGGTATAACCCAGGGTAGATTTGCCTGACCCATTGGGTCCCATGATGGCATGCAACTCGCCTTCACCGACTGAGAGGTTCAGTCCTTTGAGAATTTCTTGACCGTCTGTACTGACGTGTAAATCTTTAATTTCTAACATTGTTTTCCAGTATTAAATTAAACATGTAATGCCACTAGCCCACTGAACCTTCCAGCGAGATCTCCAAAAGTGCTTTGGCCTCGACGGCAAATTCCATGGGCAATTCTTTGAAAACTTCTTTACAGAACCCATCGACGATGAGCGCCACCGCTTCTTCTTCATCCAAGCCGCGAGACCGGCAATAAAACAGCTGATCCTCGCCAATTCTTGAGGTGGTGGCTTCATGCTCTATCTTCGCTGTGGCGTTAGCAGACTCTATATACGGAAAGGTGTGTGCGCCACATGTCTTACCAATGAGCAGGCTGTCACATTGTGTGTAATTGCGGACATCATCCGCCTTCTTTGCCACTCGAACTAAGCCACGATAGCTGTTGTTGCTGCGACCTGCAGAGATCCCTTTGGAAATGATTTTGCTGGTTGAGCCCTTACCCAAATGAATCATCTTAGTGCCAGTGTCTGCCTGTTGATGATTATGAGTGAGCGCAACGGAATAAAACTCGCCAGATGAACGCTCGCCCCGCAGGATACATGAGGGATACTTCCAAGTGATGGCGGAGCCCGTCTCGACTTGAGTCCAGCAAATACGAGACTCGGTCCCACGGCAATCGCCCCGCTTGGTGACAAAGTTGTAGATTCCACCCTTGCCATTCTCATCACCGGGATACCAGTTTTGAACGGTCGAGTATTTAATCTGTGCTCGGTCAAGCGCCACCAATTCAACAACGGCCGCATGCAATTGATTCTCATCGCGCATGGGTGCCGTACAGCCCTCAAGGTAACTGACCTGACTACCCGCTTCTGCCACGATTAATGTTCGTTCGAACTGGCCGGTGTCTCGAGCATTGATACGGAAATAGGTGGAAAGCTCCATCGGGCACACTGTGTCTTTGGGAACATACACAAAGGAACCGTCAGAAAAGACCGCTGAGTTGAGTGCCGCAAAATAATTATCTGTCGGCGGAACGACACTCCCCAAATACGCCTGGACCAACTCAGGATGCTCCGCAACCGCCTCGCTCATGGAACAAAAAATGACTCCCGCTTCTTTCAACTCTTTTTGAAAGGTGGTGCCCACTGAAACAGAATCAAAGACGGCATCCACGGCCACGCCGGCCAAACGCGCCCGCTCGTGCAATGGGACGCCCAGCCTGTCGAATGTCTCCAGCAATTTTGGATCAACCTCATCCAAACTTTTCGGTCTGTTTTTTTGCTTAGGTGAGGCGTAATAGTGCAACGCTTGTAAGTCAATGGGCGGAATATTCAGATGGGCCCACTTGGGCTCTGCCATGGTCAGCCAATGCCGATACGCTTTTAATCGCCATGCCAACAGCCACTCTGGCTCATTTTTTTTGGCAGAGATCATCGCGATGACCTCCTCGTCCAACCCTGGGCGGATCATCTCCGACTCAATATCGGTTGTAAAGCCTGCTTTGTAGCGCTTTTGGATGAGGCCTTCGACTTGTTCAACTGTTTGGTTCATATGAAAACGATGATCCTTATCACTCTTTTTTTAACGTTCAACTCGGGTGGATATTGGAATCCGACTGCCTGCCGACCCGCCCAATGCAGGCTTCAGCCCAGCCAAATCGGCCAAAGTCAGCTCATTCAGCGCTTTTTCCACAGCAGATCCGATCTTTTGCCAACTGCTTCTCAAACTGCAATACGCCTCGTGCGAGCAAAGCCCCGGCTCTAACCCACACTCTGTCAGGGCAATCGGCCCCTCCATCGCAGAGACGATCGAGGCCACTGAGGTCTGGCCGGGCGCACGCACCAGCTGGTAGCCTCCATTGACGCCACGGACTGAGCGCACCAGCCCGGCCCGAGCCAGCATTTTCAGGACCTTGGCCACTGTCGAGGGCTCGATGGCGGTCACCTCAGCCAACTGACTGGCCGATACCCGCTCATCCCAGACTTTCTGACGGGCTAACTCCGCCAGTAAAACCGTCGCATAGTCTGTTAATTTGCTGATTCGGAGCATCTTGGGCCTGCTCTTTTTTAGAGATTTCTAATGATAACAAATGAAGACCAAATTAGTATGAATTACGTGAAGGGCACTGATTGGATTACACTTAGCGGTGCTTTTGAATTTTGGATGCCCTAAAGGCTGCTCGTATGACCACTGATGACACCTCTTTCGAGTTTTCGATGAACCTCAAACCGGCCAGTGCCGCCAAAAAAGCGGAGCCCGTGGAGCGCTGGATCGCACCGCCCTTTCGGGTCCATAAGATCAATGAGGAGTCTGGTCTCATCCATGTGGCCCGGGGCTATCCGTCAAAGGTCATCAGCCTTCAACTGGCTCAATTGTTGACCTTGTGTGATGCGTTTCGAACCAAAGGACAACATCAGCGGCACATTCAAGAAAAACTGCAACTATCTTCCGCCCATGCCACAGATATCGCCCAAGCACTGGATTACCTGATCGAACAAGGTCTATTGATTGAAGAGAAAGCGCTGCTAACCCAGTTGAGCGAAAGCAGGCCAGCCACCAGTCAGCCCCCTGCGCTGGGACACTGTTTTATTCGAACCGCCAATCGACCAGACGCGCTCGAAGCGCTATTGGACAGTCTTCAAGCCAATGGGGCCAACCCGGTTCTGCGCGTCTGGATTCTCGACGATTCTGATCAAGCAAGCGCTGAGAGCGACAACAGCCGTCACATCCAGGGTTTCGCTGACCAGTGGCCCGGTGCGGTGCATCACCTGACACGAGAGATTCGCCACCAATTGGTTCTCGCGATTGCCAAAGGCAGTGGCGCTGACCCTGTCACCCTCCAGTGGCTGCTCGAGGGTGATGCAGAAGATCCCGCGCTCACCTATGGCACCAATTTAAATCTCGCGCTACTGCTGGCTGCAGGACAGCGATTTGTGATCTTTGACGATGACACGACGCTCGATAGTTACCTCTTAGAGGATGCCCATTTAGAAGTTCGAGTCTCTCCCACTCGCAACCGTCGCTTGGCGTATCTTTCGCCTGACCAACCGGAAAACACTCAGTTACCGAAAGCCAAAGTGGATGTCTTGGGAGCACACGCCCAGTGGTTGGGCCGGGGCATTGGAGAAATTGCGCAAATCGCCAGCACCCATTTTCCAAGCTTATTGCAAGACGTGGATGCAGCGCTTCTCCATCACATCCAAGACCACTCGAAAGTCAAAGTAACGCTCAATGGCCTTTTCGGCGATCCAGGAACTGACTCGCCTAATTGGATATTCACCCAGGCAGCTGAGGATCTGGCAGAACTGTGCCAGCCAGACCCATCCACCGTCAATAAAATCTTACATCGCCGATTTGCTCGGGCCAGCCATGGCACACAAATCACCACTGATTGTGCTTTGATGTCCACGCTCCGTGGCATTGATAATCGTGATTTGCTACTGCCTACTTTCCCCCAGGGACGAAATGAAGATTTGTTCTTCGGCAGCCTAACGAAATTCCTCTATCCCGGTGCCTTGGTTGCTAGCCTGCCTTTCATGTTGCCTCACAGACCGAATGACATGAGACATTGGGAGGCTGATGACTTTGATCGCCCAGCTAGCATTCATAGACGCTGCAGCGGCGTGACGATCCTCAGTGATTTGATTGATGGCTTGATGTTAAGTGATGGCGATCGAACCACCCGAATTCAATATCTTGTGGCATGGATGAGGCATTTCTCCAAAATGGAGGGGTCTGCGATCAGCCAAATCATCTTGGATTATCTGGCGCAAACACAATCGGAATCAGTCGCTGCGATCAACCGAACAGCCAGTCAACTGGATGCCCCCGAATGGCTGAAGGAACTGTTTGTCCAAGTGATCGAACAGCATCTTCAGGAGGACCCAGAGATTTGGGCTAACCTCCCCAAGATCTATGAGCCCCTTCAACGCCAAACTGGGCGCTACGCCGACAGCATCCATGACTGGACCAAGGCATGGCAGTGGTGCTGCCAACGGGACATGGCGGACGAACTGCCTTGAACCAAGATCGCACTGCAGCTGCCAAAGCATGGGCGTTTGAAACCCTCCAGTCAGAAGATTGGGCGATTGAGCCGATTGGCTCTGATGCCAGTGCCCGGTGCTACTATCGACTTGTTGGACCCGCCCAAACATGGATCCTGATGGATGCACCCCCCTCGCTTGAGCCCATCGATGCCTTTATTGATGTTCAAGCCAGGCTTGCCGATGCCCAATTAAATGTGCCTCGCATCGAGGCTTATGACCGAGTCAACGGGTTCATGTTGCTCTCTGACTTAGGCCGGCTCCCGTATTTAGAGGCACTCGACAGCGACCGCGCCAGCGGGTTGATGGCGGCTGCTGAGGCTGCTTTATTGACTATGCAAACCAAGGTCAGCACTGCACAACTGCGCCCGTATGATGCGGCTAAGTTGCTGTCCGAGCTTGACTTGTTCACTGATTGGTTTCTCAAGCACCATTGGCGAGTGGAACCAACGGCACATGAGCTCGACCAGTGGGATACGCTGTGTTCAGTACTGATCCGTTCAGCCTTAGACCAAGCGCAAGTTTTTTGTCACCGAGATTACATGCCGCGCAATCTGATGGTGAGCGATCCCAACCCTGGCATTTTAGATTTCCAAGATGCCGTGGTTGGTCCTGTTGCCTATGATTTGATCAGCCTTTACATGGATGCCTTCTTCAGCTGGCCTCGGGCTGATGTTGATCACCGATTGGAAGCCTATCGGCAAAGTGGCTTGGCTGCTGGCCTGCCTTTACCTGACACCCCAGAGGCGTGGCTGCACATTTGTGATTTGATGAGTGTTCAAAGACACCTCAAAGTCATCGGCATCTTTGCGCGAATCGCCTACCGTGACGGTAAGCCAAAATACCTAGAAGATACCCCGCGGTTCTTTGCCTACTTGGCTCATACCAGCGCACGTCAACCAGAACTGTTTTTACTGGATGAACTCCTGATGGCTTGGAAAGCACGCCGTCAGGTGGCCCATTGATGCGCCAATGGGTTTTGAGGCACGCATCCAATACCGCCTGCTTCGTGCACACAGGGCACTGTCAAAAGCCTGCCTGCCTCTTGGGCAACCACCTCCCCAGCCTTTTATTGTTTTGGCGCGACCGCGGACGGGCAGTAATTATCTCGCCTCGATGCTAGACGCTCATCCCAATATCCTTATGTTTGGTGAAAAATTGAGGCATGCCCATCCGGGGGCCGGTCGAGCGTGGCGCTCACGGCTTGGATCCCACCGCATGCCTTGGGTCAAAGCCACCGGCCTGAAACTCTTTTACACTCATCCCGAATCGGGTGACCGAGACGAGACTTGGTCTGAGTTGATGGCTGACCCAAACCTCAGAGTCATCCACTTAGAACGTCATCAATGGCTTGATGTCATCGTCTCTGAGTTACGTGCCGAGCAGACCAATGAGTGGGTCGTTAGAACAGACCAGCGCCTGTCTGAACATGACTTACCAAAGACGTTTCGTCTGGACCCAGACTGGCTGAGGCATCAATTTGAAAAAATGACTGAGGAAAAAGAAATAAGCTTGTCATGGATTGAGGGAAAGCGCATCCAAAACCTGAGCTACGATGCCCTAAGCCAAAGGCCACAAGCGGTTATGGATCAAATATGTGCGTTCTTAGAGGTGCCCACCAAACCTGTTCGGGGCTATACCCAACGCCAGCGTCACCATCGCATAGATCAAATCATTGAGAATCACGCCGAGTTAGTCTCTGTGTTTGCTCAATCACCATGGGCCAAGCACTTTGAGTATCCTGACCACACAAAGCTTGATAAAGATGTCAACAGCCTCAGATGAATAACAAGATTCGACAAGCGATGGTCTTGGCCGCTGGGCGCGGTGAACGTCTCCGTCCTTTGACCGACCAATGTCCTAAGCCACTCCTGAAGGTGAAAAACAAACCCTTATTGATCCATCACCTAGAGCGTCTGTCGCACGCCGGCTTTGAGCGGATTGTGATCAACTTAGGGTGGCTAGGCGAGCAAATCCCGCCACTGGTGGCTGAGTACCAAACAACCAAAAACTTGGCCTCTGTTGAGATTATTTTTTCTCAGGAACCCCAAGGCGCTTTGGAAACAGCCGGTGGTATTCGTCATGCACTTCATCATTTTGATCAGCAGCCGTTTGCCTTGATCAGTGCCGATGTACTGACCGACCTTGATTATTCAGCACTGTCTACTCAAACCTTAAAGCATTTGGCCCATCTATTCTTGGTCGCCAATCCCCCCCATCACCCCGAGGGCGATTTCAGATTGGGCCATGATGGTGTGTTGTTGCCCAAAGAGGCGAATACCAAAAATCCTGCGCTCACTTACAGCGGCCTCGGTGTGTTTGACCCAACATTATTTGCACCATTAGCACCCGGGCATCGGCCACTGCGCCCGGTATTGGACCAAGCCATCAATCATCAACAAGTGACTGGTCACTCGCTCACCGGCCACTGGTTAGACATCGGCACTACCGAACGGCTAGACGAGGCTGAATCCGCTACCTGGCTCGTTTAACACCCAAGCCTTCACATTCATTTGATAAAGGCCGGTAACGGGGGCTACACTGGGTCTAAATCAATGAGGTGTGGCATGAGTGTAGTTATTGGAGTGCTCAAGGAGACGGCAACAGGCGAACGGCGGGTCGGGTTGGATCCCAGTGCGGTCGCCAAATTGATGGCACAAGGCCATGAAGTGGTGATCGAATCAGGTGCAGGCACTCAAGCAGGTTTCCCTGACCAACACACGCTGTGGGCAGAGGCCACGTGGGTCAATGATGCCAAATCAGTGGCCGAGAGATCAGACATTGTGGTCTGTGTGCAAAGACCACCGGTTGAAACAATTCAGGCGATGAAAGCGGATGGATTGCTGGTGGGCCAATTAAACCCCTATCGTGATGCGAAGACGCTTAGCCAATCGACAAGCCAGCCAATTTCAATGATCTCGATGGAACTTGTTCCAAGGATCACACGGGCTCAAGCCATGGATGTCTTGTCTTCACAAGCCACGGTCGCAGGCTACAAAGCGGTCATATTGGCAGCTGAAATCTCACCCCGCCTATTCCCCATGCTGACCACCGCCGCCGGCACGCTACGGCCAGCCAAAGCCGTGGTCATCGGTGCAGGGGTTGCCGGCCTTCAAGCGATCGCGACCTGCAGGCGATTGGGCGCACAGGTCGAAGCCTACGATATACGCAAAGCAGCCAGAGAGCAGGTAGAGTCTTTGGGCGCACAAATGATTGATACCGGTGTAGATGCGCAAACTGAAGGCGGTTATGCCCGAGAGCTCACTGAAGAAGAAAAGAAACAGCAAGCACAAACGCTGGCCAGCCATCTGGCCAAAGCCGATGTGGTCATTGCCACTGCCGCCATCCCAGGTCGACCTGCACCACGGATCATCACCAAAGCCATGGTCGAAGGCATGGCCTCAGGTTCTGTCATTGTTGATATGGCCGCAGAGACAGGCGGCAATTGTGAACTGACAAAACAAGATCAACTGACAGATCATCAAGGTGTGTTAATCCACGGGCCAATCAATCTCCCGAGCATGGCGCCCCTGCATGCCTCAGAAATGTACGCCAAAAATATCTCGAACCTCATGGGTCTGATGCTCAAAGCCGATCAATTGGTGGTTGATCTTGATGATGAGGTCATCCAAGGCTGTTTGATCATGCACTCAGGCCAATGGGTCCATCCCCAGATAACGCCAGATGATGTCTCGGAGGGTAAGTAATGGAAGGTTGGGTTGCGCTTTACATATTCATGCTGGCGGCATTCACTGGCATTGAGATCATCGCTCGTGTGCCTGCTATCTTGCATACGCCTTTGATGTCTGGATCTAACTTTATCCATGGCATTGTCTTAGTCGGTGCCATGGTCATTTTGGGAATGGCCTCAACCACCATCGAAATAGCCGTGGGGTTTTTGGCCGTTGTCCTTGCAGCCGGCAACGTGGTTGGTGGCTATGTGGTCACCGATCGCATGCTTGAGATGTTTAAATCATCAGGCCAAAAGAAGGAATAAGGCATGGGCACTGTACTCGATTTCATTGTACCCGCTGCCTACTTTATCGCTGCGGTGATGTTCATTTATGGCCTGAAAGCCATGAGTTCTCCTGTGACTGCCAGACGAGGGATTATTTGGTCTGGTGTGGCGATGGCCGTGGCCGTGTTGGTCACTTTTATTCACCCGAAAGTCGAAGGCAATTACACGCTGATGGTGGTGGCGATTGTCCTCGGTGGAGGCGCGGCTTGGCTCAGCGCACGACGCGTGGCCATGACCGATATGCCTCAGATGATCGCACTGTACAACGGCATGGGTGGAGGCGCAGCGGCTGCGATTGCTGGGGTAGAGCTTCTAAAACTGACCAGTGGCGCAGTCACCTTAGATCAAGTCACGTTGATACTGGCTGTCTTGGGCGGGATCATCGGCGCCATTGCTTTCAGTGGGTCTTTGATCGCCTTTGCCAAACTGCAAGGTTGGATGAAGAAATCGTGGCGATTTACTGGTCAACAAGCCTTGAATGCGGGTGTGTTTATCGCCCTATTGATGATGGGTGGTGTGCTGACCTTCTTTGAACCCACACCCGAGATCCTCGCGCTATTCTTCCTCACCGCTTTGGTGATGGGTGTTTTGATGACTGTGCCGATTGGTGGCGCAGATATGCCAGTGGTGATCTCTCTTTACAATGCACTGACTGGTTTGGCTGTGGGCTTTGAGGGTTATGTCCTCCAAAACCCAGCCATGATGATTGCTGGCATTGTCGTGGGCGCGGCGGGTTCTTTGCTGACCCAGTTGATGGCCAAGTCCATGAACCGGTCATTGAGTAATGTGCTGTTTGCCGGCTTTGGCAAAGCCGATGAGGGCAGTGAGGGCATGGCGGCCAGCGGTGAAATGAAAGCCATTGATGCCACCGATGCCAGCATCCAACTGGCGTATGCGGAAAAAGTCATCATTGTGCCCGGTTATGGGCTGGCGGTGGCACAGGCGCAGCATAAGATCTGGGAATTAACGGAGCTTCTTCAAGCCCGTGGTGTGAAGGTGAGTTTTGCCATTCACCCCGTGGCTGGTCGAATGCCTGGCCACATGAATGTCCTCTTGGCAGAGGCAGGTGTGCCCTATGACCTGATCTATGATTTGGAAGACATCAACGCCCAATTCCCCACCACAGATGTGGCCTTGGTGATTGGTGCCAATGATGTGGTCAATCCCGCAGCGCGCAAAGATACCTCAAGTCCGATTTACGGGATGCCCATCTTGGATGTCGACAAGGCCAAGAATTGTATTGTTATCAAGCGCGGCCAGGGCACTGGTTTTTCTGGCATTGAAAACCTCTTATTCTTCGAAGACAACACGCGCATGCTCTATGGTGATGCTCAGAAAGTGGCTCAAGGGCTGATTGCTGGCATTAAATCACTGGGATAATCGGCCCATGGCAGGGCATCGCGTATTGAAGTCTTTGACCGCTGGCTTGTGTGCTGTGGTGATGCTGGGGGCCTGTCAAACCAGTGAGACCGTCGGTTCTGAGGATATCCATCCGTGGCTAAATCAGGTGGATCTCGAGACCAGCTATCTGATTGCCAATCGAGACCCTCTAAGCGATGCGGCGTTTGATCGTTGGGTGGGTAGTTTTTGGCCGGTGATCCTTTACTGGCTGGATGCTGAGTTCGACACACTCGATGGCCGATGGGAAAATTGGCTTGCGAAACACAAGACCAGTCAAGGCTGGCGTGAGACAGGCATAAACCCGAACGGGTATTGGATTGTCTACGAGGATGCATCGATACCCACCGCCAAACTTCCGCTCGATGACCCCTCCCGTTTTTGGGCCACGCTCACCAGTCTTGGGCTGCCTGAACCGATGGCCGTACAAGGCGAACGTGATGCCCTCACGGTGCCTGCTCAGGAGATCACCATCCCTTTGCCAGCATCATTGACCTTGGGTGAGTATGCATCAGGGCATCCATGGTCACTCAACCTACACACCCAAGCCGACTGGCTAACCATGCGATTGATTCCTTCGGTGGAGGGATTGAGTCAGCCCCCATCTGGACTCACAGGAGACTTCAGCGAGCCTGTCGCCACTTGGTCGCACCAGTCATGGGAAACATTCCTTGATGCGCATACGATTGTGGGACCAATCGGAGGCTTGATCAGGCCCTCCAAAGCCATGGACTCACGACAACTGCCCACCTTAGCCTGTCAAACACAATGGGCAGCATGGGACCAAACTTCCCCGCAGGTTATTTTTGGGACACCGGTGCTTGATGCCACAACCCTCGAGTTCTTGGTTCGCTATCAAGCGACGGATTATCCCTTGGCCAGCCTTGAGACTGATCCGCTCATCTCATCCAATGTTGCCTCAGCATTGCATGCTGAGGTGGCTGGGATTGGCCTGGCATTGGATGTCAGCAGCGTGCAAACGCAAATGCTGGGCGTACTTAATTCGGGGAGAGCATTTAGAGATGAATGTGTCCACTCCACTGTTGAGACATGGAATCAGACGGTGCCTGCTGACTTGACCTCTCAGCCTATTCCACCGGTGGCGTCATCCGTTCAGGGTCTGGTCAGTCGGCTTGATGAGTGGCAGATTCATGTACCGGGAAATGAACCATCGGTTCGTTTCTTGACAGAAATTTATCTCAGCAATCCGATGTTCTTGGTGGGTTTGGCACAAATGCTCTCACCAGAATTAGCAGGTCTGAACTTGATGCCCAACCAACCAGCTCAAAAAGTGCCCCGCCGATTGCTTCAGCCATTCACCTCTGCCCCCGTCTATCTGTCGACGACACCCACCAGTATTCGAGCGAGCTCCCATGACAAGCTCCCTGAGCCAAGTGCCATGGCACAGGCCCACGCTAACTTGAACACCACCCCTTTATGGGCTGCGGGGGTTGTCAACTTTCAGCGTTTGTCTGAGCTTGAGGCGTCTATCCAAGAGCTTGGTGTTTTACCCCCAAGTGATGAGACGTTCTCATCCATCAATCAGCTGGCACAAGCGTTGGATCTGGGACGATTGAGCTGGCGGTTTGGGCCGACACCTGATGGCCTAGAGACTTGGCTCAAAATTGAGGGACGACTCGAGCCAATCCCTCATCAGGTCAGGCAAGACTCAGGCAAGTAAGGCACGCACCATGGGAATGGTGATGGCACGTCGTTCACTCAGCGCTTGTTGCATTAATTGTGTCATTAGCTCACTGAGTTCACTGGCATTTCTTTTGGTTCGACTCACCAGATAGTTGGCGACTTCCTCGGGCATTTGCATGTCTTGGTCTTGTGCCAACCGACAGACCAGTGTTTTGAGATCTGACTCATCAAGTGGCTTGAGGGTGAGTCGGGTCGACTGGCCCAACCGAGAGCCCAAATCAGGTAGCTCAATGCCTGCCAAACTCACCGCACTCATGATCACAGTGGAACGCGCTAATCGCCATCGATTAAGTGCATTAAACAAGGACCGTTCCCCATCATCATCGCCTGCCAGGTGATCCACATCATCGATCACGATCCAAGGGGATGTCAGGTTATCTAATAGTGCCCAATGCTTCAGATCAGAAAGACGGAGATAAGCCACATCCTCTTCCTGTTGCACAAGAGATTGAAAGCAGGCGGCCAATAAATGGCTTGATCCACTTCCGGTCGGGCCCATGAGCAAATACCACTCACCGGGTATCAGACCGTGCTGAAGGGTGGCCACCACGGATTGATTCTGGCCAACGATGAAATTATCAAAGCTGGGGCGTCTGGGTGGCTTGAGGGACAGCGGCATCTGCCGCATCTCGGTCATGGGGCAACCTCACTTTGGTGAGAACGCTGCCAAGCCCGACGACCCCACACCCACACATATTGGCATAAAGTCGCCAGCGTCAGAATGGCCACACCCACCAGCGCACCGTACTCCAGCCATGCAGGCATCGATACGCCGATGAGCAAACTCAATTCAAGCCAAATTAACACCAGCTGACTTAAGGTGGTGATTTTAGACAGCACACTTGGCTTTGCATGGAAGCGACCGAAGAGATACCGATAAATGGAAGCGCCCACAATGATGATCACGTCTTTACCAATCACCAAAGCACTCAGCCAGATGGGTAACACAGCAAGGTAGGCCAACGTAATATAGCTGGCGCTCAGCATCAATTTATCCGCAAGCGGGTCAGCCCAGCCCCCAAAGTGGCTCTGCCATTGATAGCGACGGGCCAAGTAACCATCGAGCACATCAGAAAGCCCAGAAAGCACGGCAAACAAGAATGCCCACCCGTAAAATCCCGCCACCATAAACCACACCAATGGCACCACCCCGATAATGCGAGTCACGGTCAACAAATTGGGGAGGAATCGCCATGAAAACATGCCAAGAAAACCTATTTCAATCGAAGTTCAATCGACCCATCGGCTTCAGTCGTGACCACATCGAGGACCTGTCCCACTGCCAAGACATCCATCAGCCCCTCACCGCGGAGCACCAGAGAGAACTCGAGTTCCGTGCCCGAGGCTTGGACCAATCGAACTGATTCAACCACACTGAGCCCCCGAAGATAACGCAACACCTCAGCATACTGGACAGGGTCTGTCATCCCTGAAATGCGAACCCGTTCTTCTCGGCTGATCGCATTGTTGAGATCTGTGGCATAACGCCGAACCATGGCCTGTAGCAACGCCTTAAAGACGCCATCTAGAACATCATCCACTGATTCGCCTAAGAATGTTTGGCCACCATCCAGTCCATCGATACGCCAAAATGCGCGGAGCAACCACTGATCACCATCTGTCCGAAAATCAAGCATAAGGCCAACTGAAGCGCCATATCTCGTCAAGCCTGCGCCGAGCTGTTCTAAAAATCCCCCTCGAATGTCTGCAATGCTGATCTCTGAGAGATCTAAGGCATCGGCTAACGGTCGAACCAAGTCCAAACCATAGCGGCGCCCCATCTCACTCATTTGCTGCTCCACGTAGGGATCATCTAAAAGCGTGGCTTGAAGTGTTTCCTGAATCACCGCCCAAACCAGAATACTTGCCCGTTCTCTACCCCACCGTGGTAGCGCATTGCTAGATAGCAACTCATCGATGGCCATGGGATCAAATTCGACCCGCTCCCGAATTTCTCGTTGTAACTGGCCTGAACCGTCTACCCAACGACGCTCAACAATTTGACGAGACTGAATCAGGGTGGGCAAATCACGCTCTGTCAAAGCCAGCTGATCTCTGGCGTTTTCGACGCCAGTCAATCTAAAGAGCACTTCATCTAGGGCCCTTAGCTGGGCCTGGACATTGACCAGCCCCACTTCGTCAACTGGCGCCTCACCGACATAGAGATCTTCCATGAGTGCCGCTTTGGCTGTTGTCACCATACAAAGCAGGCAGACCAACCAGACCGTTGAGGTGAGATATTTAGAAAAGACAGGTGCGTTCATGGCCTTGAAACGATACCATAAGGACAAGTGGCTGGGTCATTTACACACACCCACCCTACGCTTTTGACACAAACACGGCGATTTTGACTCATGTCATCAAAAACCCCCTTAACCTACAAAGATGCTGGTGTTGATATCCACGCGGGCAATGCGTTGGTGGACCAAATCAAACCGGCTGTCAAGAGAACCTCACGGCCTGAGGTCATGGGGGGACTGGGTGGATTTGGTGGCCTTTTCCATCTTGGGCAAAAGTATCAAGACCCTGTCTTGGTCTCCGGCACTGATGGTGTGGGCACCAAGTTGTTGTTGGCTCAGACCCATCAACGCCTGGATACCTTAGGCATTGATTTGGTTGCCATGTGTGTCAACGACATTCTGGTTTGCGGCGCGGAGCCTCTTTTCTTTCTCGACTACTTTGCCTGTGGGCAATTAAATGTCGATGAGGCTGCGCGTGTAATTCAAGGCATTGCACAGGGTTGCGAACAGGCCGGCTGTGCACTGATCGGTGGTGAGACAGCAGAAATGCCGGGCATGTACGCACCCGGAGAATTCGACCTGGCCGGATTTGCTGTGGGTGCCGTCGAACGGGCAGCATTGATTGGTGGTGAACACATTGGGATTGGCGATCATCTGATTGGCTTGGCCTCGACGGGGCCACATAGCAACGGTTACTCGCTGATTCGACGGATTATTGAACGTGCGCCAGACGATATCCATCAGACTGTGGGTGAGCAATCGATTCTGGACGCACTGCTGGCACCGACCCAGATTTATGTCAATCTGATTCAGTCCCTGCTCGCAGCCCATCCTCAGGCAATTCATGGCATGGCGCACATTACTGGCGGTGGCTTAACAGAGAACATCATCCGAGTTGTCCCAGAAAAGATGGGTATCGTCCTTGATGTGGACGCATGGACCATGCCGCCTGTCTTTGAGTGGTTACAAACACAAGGCTCTCTTGCGCCAGAGGAAATGCGACAGACCTTCAACCAAGGCATTGGCTATGTCCTCATCTGTGCGCCAGACAAAAGTGACGAAATCTTGCATGCCGTCAAGAACGCGAGTGACATCGGCGCTCATCTGATTGGGGAGGTTGTGGCGCAGACGGGACCATCGCGAGTCAGCTACAGTGATGAGTAAGGCGTCTCCTGCTCGGCTCGTGGTCCTCATCTCTGGCCGAGGGAGTAATTTAGAAGCCATACACACGGGCATCAGCGATCAAATCATTCCATCAGCAGTGCTTGCGGGCGTTATCAGTGACCAGCCCCGGGCCCCAGGCCTTGAAAAAGCCCGTGCGTGGAATATTCCAACCAGAGTCATTGAGCGCCAACAGATGGATTCCAAGCAAGCCTTTGAGTCGGCGTTGTTACATGCGGTCGAAGAATTCTCAGCCGACTGGATCATTCTGGCTGGCTTCATGCGCGTACTAAGCCCGGCATTCTTGTCGGGTCTTTCTAGCCACACGCTGAATATTCACCCTTCGCTATTGCCCAAGTATCGTGGTTTAGACACACATCAAAGGGCCTTGGATGCGGAGGATACCCTCCATGGTGCCAGCATTCACTTTGTCACACCGGAACTCGATGGCGGCCCAGTCCTCAGTCAAGTCCAGGTTTCAGTGCGTGCGGAGGATACAGCCGAATCTCTTGCTAGGCGCCTTTTGCCCTATGAACACAAACTCATGATCGCCACTATGGCACTATTGATGCGCCATGCGGTCCAATGTGTTGATGAGTCGATTTATATTGATGGAAACTTGCTTGAGAAACCTCTCACGCTGGGTGTTGATCTCAGTCATCACGGTGAGTGCAGCTTGGGCGGCTGACGAGGAGCTCTCAGCCCAAAATCCAGCACCTATTCCAGCCCATCAAGCCACTTATGATGTCTTTTTCAATGGCAAACCGGTCGGCGAAATTCATTTTCAACTTGAGAAAGCGAATGAGGCAGTTTGGTATGTGAGAACAGAATCTAAAGCGACCGCCTTCTTGGCCAAAACATTGGGGAGCGAGGTGACTGAAGCCAGTCATTTTTACTGGTCGCGTCATACCACCCACCCTAAGCTCATCCCGCTGACTTACCATCACGTCTCCAAGGAACCATTACGAACCCGGTTTTGGCAACACCGCATTGATTGGCAAACAGCCACCTCACAGACGGCCACCCATGAAGGCGATGAAGTGATCTCATTGCCAGAGGGCGTGTTAGATCCTTTGACACTCCGCCTGCAATTGGCGTCTGATCTCAAGCACTCCTCGGCCCCAGATCTGGACCGTCACTATGTTGTTTTAGACCGGGATGACATAGAGAAACAGACAGTGTTGGCCAAAGGTAAGGAACAAATCACAGTGGAAGCTGGCTGTTTTGAGACCCATCACTTCTACCGTTTTCGTAAAGAGGGCTCCTCCAGAAACTACGATTTGTGGTTGTCACCATCGCTTTATTGGATGCCTGTGAAAATGAAGCAGACCGATGGCAGCCGAGAAATTAGCATTGAATTACGACAGACCGATCTCACCCCATCTGATAGGGCGTGCGTGGGCACTGCTGAACCGTAAAGTCACCCTTATCAGGAGACAGGCAAGCGACGAATGCGCGCACCCAACTGACCGAGCTTTTCTTCAATGTTTTCGTAGCCGCGATCAATGTGATAGACACGGTCGATGAGTGTTTTGCCTTCAGCCACCAAACCCGCCAGCACCAAGCAAGCTGATGCTCTAAGATCAGTGGCCATCATGGGCGCAGCATCCAGCTTTGATTTTCCTTGGATGATCACAGTGTTCCCCTCAATTTGCATATCTGCCCCTAATCTTTGAAGCTCAAGGATATGCATGAAACGATTCTCAAAGACCGTCTCCCTGACCACCGCCGTGCCCTCGGCAATGGCATTGAGTGCTGTGAATTGCGCCTGCATGTCTGTCGGAAACCCTGGGTAGGGGGCTGTGGCGAGATTGACTGCGCGAGGTCGCTTACCAGCCATATCGAGCTCAATAAAATCCTCCCCCTCAACAACGTGCGCGCCCGCTTCCCTCAACTTTTCAATCACAGCATCTAGGGTATCCGGACGGACATTGGTGACTTTAATGTGCCCGCCTGTCATGGCCGCACCCACCAAAAAGGTGCCTGCTTCAATTCGGTCTGGGATCACTGTATGGTCATAGCCAGCCAAGGTTTCTTTGCCTTTAACCACGATGCGGGTGGATCCATGCCCTGAGATTTCGGCACCCATGGCAATCAGACACTCTGCCAAATCGACCACCTCTGGCTCTTGCGCCGCATTTTCAATCACCGTCTCACCCTCGGCCAATGTCGCTGCCATCAGAATATTTTCAGTGCCTGTCACTGTGATGCCATCCATCACGACTCGGGCGCCAGTGAGGCGACTGGCTTTGGCATGAATGTAGCCACCCTCAACCGTGATCTCTGCGCCCATCTGGCTTAAACCCTTCAAATGCAGGTTGACGGGTCGTGCGCCGATGGCACAGCCACCGGGTAACGAGACTCTAGCCTCTCCTGCACGCGCCAGCAATGGGCCGAGGACCAAAATCGAGGCACGCATCGTTTTGACCAAGTCATAAGGCGCTGTGTGGGTCGACAAATGAGCGGCTTGCAGACCCACATCAAACCCTTCACCTAAGGAGATCTCCACCCCCATCTGGCCCAAGAGTTCCATGGTAGTGGTCACATCTTTTAAATGAGGCACCCCGACCAAGCGACAAGGCTCAGCGGTCAGGAGTGAAGCCATGAGGATGGGTAGGACCGCATTTTTGGCGCCAGAGACCGCAACGGTGCCAGTCAGTGGATAGCCGCCCTCAATTTCAATGCGCGCCATGGCTAGATGACCTCACCGGGTGTTTTGAGATCAAGTGTCAACGCATGGATCTCTCGGCCCAATGCCTCACCAACCTCCGCTTGAATCGCCGCATGAACCATGCGATGCCGCTGAAGACGAGATTTCCCCTCAAACGCATCGCTAACAATGCGTGCACTGAAATGCACCTCATCATCAGAGTGAACCGCCACATCAGCATGTGGAAATGCTTGTAGAATAATGTCTTGTATCTGTTGAGCGTACATGTGGGCGCTTGATATCACCAGATCAGATTGACTAAAGAATTGAGTGTAACCGATTGATGATTCTCGCTTGAGAAAAACACAAGCACTCAACTAACATCGACCAGCCATGGAGCCCCCCTAAACAACGTGTTAGCCGAATTACTCATCGCCAGTGTCCAACTGATTGCCGGATTTGTGCTCTTGATCTGGGCAGCGGACCGTCTTGTTGCGGGAAGTTCGGCACTGGCTGCCCACTTTGGCGTCTCCCCACTGGTGATTGGCATTACGTTGGTGGGTTTTGGCACCTCGGCGCCTGAAATGGTTGTTTCTGCCATCGCTTCATTGGAAGGCAATCCTGCACTGGCCATTGGTAATGCCCTCGGCTCTAATACAGCCAATATTGGCCTCATCTTAGGCGTCACAGCCTTAATTTATCCTCTGTCGATCCAGCGAAGCACCATGCGACGCGAATTCCCTGTTCTCCTAGGGGTGATGGCGATCACGGCCTTGATGATGTGGAACCTAGACTTCACCCGACTCGAGGGTCTGATCTTGCTCTCAGTATTATTGGCGCTCATTCTGGTCATGGTGATCTACAGCATTAAACATCCCTCTGATAATCATCAGCTCGAGCATTTGACTGAGGATATTCCGGTGAAGATGGACAACTCCATTGCAATCACTTGGACTATCGTGGGCATTGTCGTCCTCCCTATCAGCGCTCATATCCTGGTGACTGGCGCTGTGTCTCTGGCGACTTTGGCGGGTGTATCAGAGGCAGTTGTGGGCCTGACGATCGTTGCGCTTGGCACCAGCCTACCGGAATTGGCGGCCGCAGCAGCCAGTGCTTTCAAGCGAGAGGATGATTTAGCGATTGGCAATATTCTTGGCTCGAATATCTTCAATCTGTTGGGTGTCTTGGGGATTTCAGCCTTTGTTGCCCCCATGGCCATCGAGGCAGAATTGGTACAACGGGATCTTCTGGTGATGTTTGGCATGACAGGCCTGTTGGCTTTGCTGGTTTGGCGTAGAGAAGGCGTGGGCAAAATCACCCGCGTCAGTGGTGGCGTTTTATTGGCGTTTTTCGTGATCTATCAAGTAGCGATTGTCCGAACGGCACTGATCGGTGGATAATGAGCCTAAGCTAAGTTAATGACATTTTAAAATGCCAACAGATAAACAACAGGTGATCAGTAGCGCTAAAGCGGTCCTAGAGACCGAGGCGAGCGCTATTGGTGCACTTATTGAGCGTATCGATCAGTCTTTTTATGAGGCGGTAGAGGCTGTGCTTGCATGCACTGGCCACGTCATCCTGACTGGGATGGGCAAGTCAGGGCATGTTGCCCAAAAAATTGCCGCCACACTGGCTTCAACAGGGACACCCGCTTTTTTCGTCCATCCCGCTGAGGCCAGTCATGGTGATCTCGGCATGATTCGAACGGATAGCCTGGTCATTGCTCTGTCCAACTCAGGCGAGACAGAGGAGTTGTTGCGACTAATTCCTGTGTTAAAGCGCTTGGGTGTCAACATGGTTGCCATCACTGGCCAGCCAAGTTCTAGCTTGGCGCAGCATGCCAACCTTCACTTAAATGTGAGCGTTGATCGTGAGGCCTGCCCACTGGGTCTTGCACCGACCGCCTCTACCTCCGCGCAATTGGCCATGGGCGACGCACTGGCACTCAGTGTTGCCCAAGCGCGCGGTTTTACCCCCGATGATTTTGCGCGCTCTCACCCGGGCGGCATGCTGGGACGGCGCCTGTTAATGACCATCGAAGACCTCATGCACAGGGATGAAGCGCTACCTAAAGTGGGTGAGGCGGCCTCAGTGGCTGAGGCGATCATGGAAATGACACGCTCCCGCCTCGGGATGTGCGCTGTACTTGATGAGCACGGTGTTGTGATCGGCGTGATCACGGACGGCGATCTCAGACGGCATATCCATGAGATCAATGATGTTAATCAATTGTCAGCATCTCACATCATGACCCCAAATCCACAGACCATTCAGCCTCATGAACTGGCTTTTGAGGCGGTGACTTTGATGCAGTCGAGGAGAATTCAGGGTCTGTTGGTCACCAATGCCGAGGGTCAATTGCAAGGCGCCTTGAATTTTCAGGATTTATTACAGGCTGGTTTGGTATGACAAACAAAGTCATCAAATTGGTTGTTTTCGATGTCGATGGCGTTTTGACCGATGGGCGCCTTTATCTCCAAGACGATGGGCAGGAAATTAAAGCATTTCATACCCGCGACGGCTTAGGCCTCAAAGCCCTGATGTCTTTTGGCATAGAGGTAGCGATCATCACCGCTCGCAGTGCACCCTTGGTGGACCGGCGGATGTCAGAGCTGGGCATCACTCACTACTATCCAGGCTGCGAAGATAAAAAGGTTGCGTTGAGTGACTTACTGGAAACGCTCGACATACAGCCCAATGAGGTTGCCTATGTCGGTGATGATCTCGTGGACTGGCCAGCGATGCATCTATGTGGCATGAAATGTGTGCCGGCAGATGGCGATGCGTGGCTACAGCAACAGGCGGACTATGTCACGTCCGCCAACGGTGGCCATGGCGCTGCCAGGGAAGTGGCTGAGAAAATTTTGGCAGATCAAAACTTACTTGAGGCTTGGAGAAACCAGTTCCTGTGAACCGCCGCATCATCGTTTTGGCAAGTTTGATGTTGCTCGTGGTGTTTCTTATTCGATGGTGGGTTCCCTCAGACCGGAGCACAAGAAGCATTCCCGCACTACCAGACACGCGCCTAGATTACACATTGACCGATTTCAAATCTGAGTTCTATAACAGTGAAGGTGTGCTGGAGTGGGTCATTGAAGCTCCTGAGCTCACCCATGAGGCATCTTTGAAAAAAGCCGTTATCCGTGAGCCTGTTATGCAGATCGAACCCACAAGCGCTGACTGGCACGCACGTGCTGACCAGGCCGAGATCTTAAGGAATGAGGATGAGATTGTGCTCATCGGGAATGTTGTCATTCGCCAAGCCCTGGATGCGGGCGACCGCATCATCAGAACAAACCAATTACATCATGACCGCCGCCAGCGTACAATCAAGGCAGAGAGCGCTGTCATTATTGATAGCCCAAGCTCATTCATCGAGGCGGGCGGCCTGCTGATTGACCTTGATACGAATACCATGGAGTTTTTTAATCATGTTGAAGGTGAGATCTTTTTTGATCATTATGATGAGCCTAGCGCCCATGATGACATTACTGGCCCAAGAGACTGAAGCGCAGTCGCGACAGGAAGGTCCGATTCAAATTGATGCTGATAGCGGTGAATTTGATAACCGCCTGAATGCCTACAAGCTTTTTGGCAATGTGAAGATTAGTCATGGTCAACTGTCTGTCATGGCCGATGAAGGATTTGCCTATCAAACAGAGGGGGAAGATGAGCGTGTGGAGCTTTTTGGATCTCCCACACGTTGGACCATGCAAATGGAAGATGGCACACAAGCCACAGGCCAATCAGATGAAATCATCTACAATTTGACTCAAAATATCATCGTCATGGTGGGGAATGCCAGAGTTGAAGACAGCCGAGGCGTTTTCACTGGTGCCCGGCTGACGTATGACCTAGAGACGGAAAAAACCGAAGGCGAAGGTGGGGTGAAAGTAGTCATTGATCCCTCCAGACCACAGAATTAGATCACAAAAAACTGACAACTGGACGCATTGTGTTAGAAGCCAAACATCTTATAAAACGTTATCGGGGCCGAACAGTCGTTCAAGATGTCTCGCTCAACGTTGAGCGTGGAGAAATTGTTGGGCTCCTCGGCCCCAATGGTGCTGGCAAAACCACAACTTTCTACATGGTGGTTGGCCTTGTCCCCGCCGACGGCGGCCAAATTACTTTGGATGACAGCGACCTGACGCAGGCCAACATGCATCGGCGAGCACGTCAAGGGCTCGGCTATCTTCCTCAAGAGGCCTCGATATTTCGAAAGCTAAGTGTCGCCGACAATATCATGGCTATTTTGCAACTTCGCAAAGACCTCACTTCTGATCAACGTCTTGCTGAACAGGCCAGGCTAATGGATGAATTTCACATTACTCACCTGGCGGATCAAATGGGCATTTCATTATCGGGTGGAGAGCGGAGACGAGTCGAGATTGCACGCTGTTTGGCCAACGATCCTAAGTTTATATTGCTCGATGAGCCATTTGCTGGGGTTGACCCCATCTCTGTGGGTGAAATTCAGCAAATCATCAAACAACTTGCGGAGCGTTCTATTGGCATCTTGATCACGGACCACAACGTTAGAGAGACCTTGGGCATTTGCGATCGCGCCTATATCATCTCTGAGGGCAAAGTGCTCACTCAAGGCAGCCCAGCAGATGTTTTGGCTGATGATAATGTTCGGAAAGTGTACTTGGGCTCGGAATTCAAGCTCTAGCATTCGAGTAGTGAGCGATGCCTGTTGGCCAAAAAATCCAGCTTAAAGTACAGCAAAAACTCCGCCTTTCTCCCCAAGTTCAGTACTGTCTGAGATTAATTCAACTAAACCGCGTGGAGCTCGTTGACCACATTCAAGAAGCTGTTTTAAGTAATCCACTCATCGAAATTGAATCGGCCACGTACACGCAGCCTCAACATCTCAGTCAACTGGGCCCCTCTGCCAAGAACCAATCGCACGATATCGATACTGGCGTTTGGGCAGTTGATCCAGACCAAGACTCACTCCAGGCTCATCTTGAATGGCAACTGGCTATGTCTGGATTCGATGCCGATGAAATGAAGGTGGCGTCACTGATTATTCACCATCTCGATGACCGTGGCTTACTATCCATCGGCTTATCTGAGCTTTTCGAGCTCAGTCAGACGGAAATGGGCCGAAGAGCACACTCAAAAAACCAAATTAAGTCAGTGCTTGCAAAGATTCAACAGTTTGACCCAATTGGTGTGGCCGCACAGACTGTTCAAGAGAGCCTCCTCATGCAATTAAGTGCTCGCTTCGCAGCTGAGCCATCGTTTTCGATTGCAAAAACGATGTTAGAAAACCACTACCATCAGCTGGGTCAGGGGGACATGGGACAATTGGCAACAGCATTAAAATCAAGTCCCACTCAGATCCAATCTGGCTTTGCTCTCATTCAGCGATTGACGCCTAATCCAGCCAGTGCCTTTGGGCAGTTAACAGCAGAACATATCATTCCTGATATCTATATTTATCCATCTGAAGATCAAGAAAAGACACCATGGCGGGTCATCGTCAATAGAAGCCACATGCCACAAATCATTCTCAACAGCACTTATAAAGACCTCATGCCGCATGCCTCCGCTCCCGATAAGAAATATCTAAATCAGAAGCTTCGCGATGCCCAGTCACTGATTGACGGGCTACAGATGAGACACCAAACAATTGTGAGAGTCGCTCAGGCATTGGCTAGCTATCAGACGACATTTTTACATCGAGGCAGACAATACCTCAGACCGCTCTCTCAAAAAATGATTGCTGAGACGTTAGACATGCACAGCTCAACGATTTCTCGGACAGTCAGTGGAAAATACGCACAGACGCCTCAGGGGTTGATATCGCTCAAGCAATTTTTTTCAGGAAAGTTAAGTCATGATGCGCGGGGGCAGATTGCATCGGACGTCATCCTTGAGAAAATCAGAGAAATCATCATTCATGAAGACCCGAAACAGCCACTAACGGATCAAAGTATCGCCAACCTATTGAGCAACAATGGGGTTAGAATTGCACGTAGAACGGTCACAAAATACCGTGAAAAATTGGGTTTTCGTGGCTCTCAAGCGCGTCAATCAAGCAGAACATGGCGTCTGTGAACTGAAGCGCTAGGGGGATGCGAAAACGATGACTAAAGTAAGGAGTAGGCAGCGTTATGCAAATTGAAGTCACTGGACAAAACGTTGAAATCACAGATGCACTCAGAAGTTATGTGTCAGAGAAAACACAACGGATTGAGCGGCACTTTGAAAACATCACATCAGGGCACTTTATTTTGAAACTTGAGAAATTGGTTCATACGGCAGAGGGGACGATTCATGTGGGTGGTAAAACAAACCCAGTCCATGCCCAGTCTACCGCTGATGATATGTATGCAGCCATTGATGATCTGATGGACAAGTTGGATCGGCAAGTGCGTAGACACAAAAGTAAAGTCACTGATCACCATCGCTAATTGAGGCACTCGCCATGCAGCTGGCTGATGTTCTAACTACTGACAGAATTCTGCTGGATCTCACTGCCTCCAGCAAAAAAACTTTGCTAGAAAAAATGGCGAAAGTACTTGCTAAAGCAGACAGCGAAACAGATCACCGGCAGATTTTTGAGGGGCTTTGTCAACGTGAACGGCTTGGCTCGACAGGTCTGGGTCTCGGTATCGCCATCCCTCATTGCCGAATATCAGAGCAAGATGAAGTCGCGGGTGCCGTGATTCGTCTCCGAAAACCCATTGACTTTGATGCACCTGATCAACAGAATGTTGATCTTTTTTTCGCACTTGCCATCCCTGAGAAGTGCACGGAAGCCCATTTGAAACTATTAGCCGACATTGCTGAGTTCTTCAAAGACACACAAAAAGCTTCAAGCGTGCGCGAGGCTGCCTCAGCCGAAGATGTGATTGCACTGATGAGCCATGGAGAATAGACGACCTCGATTGGTTATTTTGAGTGGTCTGTCTGGAGGCGGGAAATCCAGCGCACTTCATGCGCTAGAGGATCTTGGCTTTTACTGCGTTGACAACCTGCCCGGTGCGATCCTACCCAGCATGATCCACGAGATTGAAACACAGCCTCAGCGCTATTATGACGTTGCCATCGGTATGGATGTCAGAATGGGCTCCGAGGACCTTGCTACACTGACTCAGGCGCTGGACGAAATTTCATCAAGGCTACAGGTCTCATTGGTCTTTGTTGAGGCTGATAATGACGCGCTTATGCGTCGGTTTAGCGAAACTCGGCGTCGCCACCCCCTAACCAAAGAAACTGGCTTGGGTGCTGCCATTGCCCAAGAAAGGCAGTTACTGGACCCGCTAAGACAACGTGCCGACCATATCGTTGATACCTCACAAACGAATATTCATCAATTGCGGCATCAGATCTGGCGCCTCATCGGCGGTTCAGACGAATCAGATATCCAGATGATTGTGGTTGAATCTTTTGCATTCAAACATGGCGTGCCTCGAGATGTTGATTTCTTGTTTGATGCACGCGCACTACCCAATCCGCACTGGGAAAAAGCGCTAAGACCATTGGATGGTCGTGACCAGGAGGTGATTGATTGGCTAGAGACACACACCGAGGTCACTGAGTTCAAAGAAGACATTGTTCGTTTTTTTAAACGCTGGCTCCCACCGATTGCCCAGGGGCAAAGAAGCCTTTTGACCATTGCGGTTGGATGCACTGGTGGACAACATCGCTCTGTCTATCTCTCTGAACAAATCGCTAGCGCGTTCCAAAAAGACGGCTTTGTCGTCAAAACTTTTCACCGCGAGCTCAACTAAGCCTTAGCTAGTGACTTGGTTTCGCACATAGTGAGCTTTTAATTGCCAGGGGGTGACTGCATCTTGAGCAAGCGCAGCAGCACACACTGCCCTTGGTCTGACGTCGACATCTATGAGCGACGCGCGCTCTTTAGACTCTGACGCCAGCAATGTGGGATAAACACGCAACCCATTGCCCATGAGTGCAGTGTCATCAGGCTCATCTCGGAGATGCACCGCCTCAGGAGAAACCACTCTCGCCTTATCTAGTGCAGCCCAACTTCCACTTGATGAACATTCAAACCTCTGCGTATAGACTTCTCCCATGCGGGCATCCATAATCACCATGACACGTTTTGCCACAGTGCACTGGGAAGCGACATTGAGAAGGCTTGAGACGGGATAAATAGGCAATGTATGCGCCAAAGCGATGCCCTGGACTAGCGAGAGGCCCATCCTTAGGCTGGTAAAGCCACCGGGCCCATTACCCACGACCAAACGATCAAGTTGTTCATAATCTAACCTGGCTTCGATCATGAGTTTCTGAATCCATGGCCAGAGCACTTCAGAATGAATTTGAGCACCGACCTCTTCACGCTCAAAAGCACCATGAGCAGAAATGACAGCCACACTACACCAGTCAGTCGAGGTTTCAATTGAGAGTATGTTCATGATGTAGTCATTCTAATGCTCAAGGTGCTGATCAAGAAAATCTATCGCCTCTTTTGCAGAATCAATTGGCGTCATCTTTGGCAGACTCTTCATAAAAATTCGACCATAAGATCGATTCTTTAGGCGGATATCACCAATAACAAGTACGCCGAAGTCTTCCGCTTGTCTTATCAAACGCCCCACACCTTGCTTCAGGGCCAAGACAGCATGGGGCATTTGGACAGTCGCAAAGGCCC
The DNA here is from genome assembly GCA_023258355.1 of Wenzhouxiangellaceae bacterium. Taxonomy (GTDB): domain Bacteria; phylum Pseudomonadota; class Gammaproteobacteria; order Xanthomonadales; family Wenzhouxiangellaceae; genus Wenzhouxiangella. Next base: position 30,489 of record JALQZL010000003.1, read on the forward strand.
GTTCACCGCGCTCTGTCGCCGCCTTTATCATGGCTTCTAATACTGGATCATCGGGCGGTGCAAAGGGCAGCTTATCAATAACCACAACACTCAGTAAGTCCCCCGGGACATCAACGCCCTCCCAAAAGCTGGCTGCTCCCAGCAAGACGCTATTTGGCTCACTAATGAAGCGTTGTAGCAATGTTCTTCTCGTTTGCTCTTCTTGCACCAGTAAATTGAATTCAGTGTGACTTCGCAGCCATTGGGCTGCCTCACGCAGTGCACGATGTGAAGTAAATAAAAGAAAAGCGCGTCCCTTGCTGGCTTGTAGTAGAGGCTTTATGTGCTCTAACAGTTGAGTGGTATGCTGTTGGTCACTAGGCTCTGGCAGGGTACTGGGCACCCAGAGTCGTGTTTGATCCTCATAGCAAAAGGGCGTCTCAACAATCATCTCTCGACAATGCTCAATCCCCAGTCGCTGGGTAAAATGATCAAAATGACCCGCTACAGTTAAGGTGGCAGAGGTGAGTATCCAAGTAGCGTTCACCTCTGCTCGGATAGCTTGAATGGGGGTAGAAATATCCATAGGGGTTAAATTCAAATTGAAACGGCCTTGCCGGTGGCTAAACCAGCGGACGGCGTGTTCATCTCCACCAATAAACTGCCTCAGTCTTTGATGCAGTGTAGATGCCCGTTCCCAACATTGCGCAAGTTCCCGAGTTTGGTCAGAGACTGCCGAAAGTGCTTCGGCTAATTTGCTCAAGGCATCTGCAATCGCCACAAGTTCTGACTCAACCGAACCGAGTTTGGTGTAATCACCGCGCGAGGGCAAATCAGCAAAGATTGACATGCCTCTGTCCACTTTTTGTTTCAAGAGATCTAATGGTTGACGCAGTAGCGAGAGGGTGCCTGTCGCCCCCGAGCAGGCAGCCAGCGCATCTCGTCCGAGCTCCCGCAACTGCCAGCCAGTAACCGTTTCGGAAAAAAATCGCATGGCAGTATCTGGCACTTGATGTGCTTCATCCATCACAATCACGTCAGCACCAGGTAACACCTCTCCGAACCCCCCCTGCTTGAGGGCAAAATCAGCGAAGAGCAAATGATGATTCACAACCACAATCTCTGCCGATTGTGCCTGTCGACGTGCTTTTGCGACGTGACACTTAGAAAACAAGGGGCACTCAGAACCCAAACAGTTATCTTGTGTTGAAGTCACCCAAGGCCACACCCCAGAATCGGTGCTAATGGTATCTAGTTCAGCGATATCTCCTGAATCAGTTTTCGTGGACCACGCTTCAACTGATCTAAAATCGGACCCCCATGCACCATCTCGAACTTTCTCATCTTTGCCATGAAGCGCCAAGCGGTGGAGACACAAATAATTGGATCGGCCTTTCAATAAGGCAATATCGCGCTCCACTCCGAGAGCACGCAATGCCAGCGGGAGATCACGGTTATAGAGCTGATCTTGGAGATTCAATGTGCCGGTCGATAAAATAGCGCGCTCGGCATGCATGAGAACAGGGAGCAGATAGGCCAGAGTTTTGCCGGTTCCAGTCGCTGCTTCAACGACAAGATCTGTGTGGTCGAGCACAGCATTCTCAACAGCCTCAGACATGGCCAACTGGCCTGGCCTTGGCGTGAAGCGCCCGATTAAATGATTGAGAGCCCCATCGGATCCCAGGATCTGAGACAGATCAGTCATCGAAAACTTTCCGTCACACTAAAAACGATCTGGCCGCGTGCGTTCACACAGAGGGATCCGGGCTTCTGCTCGCCCAACTTGATCCCATTGACCCAGGTTCTGATAGGCCACGACTAAACCACGCCAATTGCGTTTACATAAATGACCTAGGCGGGGGCCCAACTCAATGGACTTTGTAATATTCGTAATTGCGTCTGTCCATCTACCCTGCTCTAGTTGAACCTCAGCCACCTGTTGCAAAATATCTGGGGCATTGGGCTCAATCACCAATGCTCTGTCGAGTAAGCGCAGCGCTTGGTCAAAGTCTCGGCGCTTTTCTGCCACCATGGCCTTGCCCATCATATCTGTGACGATGGGATTTCTGAGGCCATAAATTTGGAGGCCTGTCTGGGTATCCGTTCCCACCCCGCGGACTTGTTCAGCCAGTGTCAATCGGCCCAAACCCGCTTGGCAGGCGGTTAAAAGGGCCACTATCGATGCTCCCAGCACAGCGCACTGGAGCCATTGCGAGCGTTTCGTTCCCATCAAAGAGCCTAAACCGTCATGTCCTGCTTCAGTATAGCTTACCCATAGCGCACTGCCCCTTTCAGGTGTTATCACGACCGAATCAGCGCAGGCTTATGGGGGGGGTTGATTCAGCCTCACGAAGCCTTTTCGCTATAATGGAGGACTAGGCGCTTGGAGAGCACGGTGGCCCGAAGAGGCCTTTTTTGGCAGAGCATCATGACGGCGAATCAACCCCCATCATCCATACCGGGTAAATTGGATCAAAATTTCGATCCAATACCCGTGATTTGCTTGCCGAATAGCCAAGGCTTGATTGATGATGAATGGCTTCAATCTGTGCGGCAGGCGTTTCCAAATTCGCGTTTTATGACGGTGCCTCGACTCGCCGAGGCCCATCAGCTTGAGGCTTGCCCAAAGCTGAGTGTCAGTCACACAGGATGGTTAGTGAAGATCAGCACTTGGCTTGATCAACCCAGCCTAGTGATAGAGAGTGGATTAAGCATTCCCCTTTTCTTAAACCAACGTCTCCAGCTTATCTTGCAGGAAGAGAACCTCGCCGAGGTCATGGTTCTCTCTGGCAATTACAACCCAGCGCTTAATCCTGTGGGTGATCTCTCACTTGATTGTCCGGGAGCTTCAGTGGATCGCCTGATTTGGCATTTTTCTGAGGGTGTTATCTCATCGATCGAGCCCAATTTAGTGAACGAGGCCAAAGCAGCACTGGTTAGCCCACAAAAAAATAAAGCGGTGTCCATGGGTGTGACTGATCTGTGTTTCCTCCACGACCCAAGTAAGCCAATCCAGTCAAAGCAAGCGCCTGCATCTTGTCTGACAAGAGCCTTCGGCTCTGTTCGCCATCGACTGGCGGGCTCTCAAGAACAAGGCGATGATGACAACACTTATCTCGGACTAGATGGCATGCCGGTGACTTTGCACATCACTCACAACTGGGGTGGTGGTATTTCTCGCTGGATCAATGATGTGTGCAAGCACGATAGGTCATCACACCATTTAGTCTTGACAGCCACTCATCCTGAAAAAAGCAAGCTGTTTGGTCAAAGTCTTACCCTATACGCGCAATCCAGAAAGAAAGAGGCACTTCATCACTTTGATCTCGAGCCGATGATTGCGGATACGACGAATTCTCATGAAGGCTATGGGCAATTTATAGCGTGGGTGATCAAACGCTATGGTGTGAGCCGAATGATTGTCTCATCTGTGATTGGCCACAGCTTAGATTGCCTTCGGCAGAACGTGCCAACACTCCAAGTTCTGCATGATTTCTACCCAGCTTCACCTGTCCTCGACGCAGATCCACTGACCTATCTAGATTCCTCAGGTCATTTTAATTTTGAGACCTGCCTGGAAGAAAATCGAGAACACTTTATATTTTATGACGAGGCACCTGAACGCTGGCAACGACTCAAAAATGATTGGTATGAGGCAGTGCATGCGAATCAGATTGCGCTGCTGGCCCCCACACAACACGTGTCTTCCCGATGGCAAGCATTGTTTGGAGGGCAACTACCTCGGATCCATGTGATCCCTCATGGCTTCGATCAGCCAGCTGAATGGCGAGATGCCAAGCGGGGTGAAAATGACGCCTCTGAGCCACCAGCACAGAATCACTTTGTCATCCTAGGGCGATTATCTTCTGGCAAGGGTCTAAAAAGACTCTGCGACATTTCAGATCACTTCGGTAACCGTATTCGCCTGAGTGTCATTGGCGGTGGGTTTGAGGCCATGCAGCTCTTCGGCCGTCCGAATGTCGATATTATCTTGGACTATGACGAGGCATCTTTGCCCAAGCATCTTGCCCATTTAAATGCTCGAGCCGCTCTGTTTCTCTCTCGTGTTCCTGAAACTTGGAATTATGTTTTGAGCGAAGCGTGGGCCCTGAGACTTGCCGTGATTGCGCCTGACTTGGGAAGCTTTCATGAGCGCATTAGCCATGGTGTTAATGGACTACTCTATCCACCCAGCACTGATGATCTGATCGAATTACTAGAGCAAGTGATCAGCGGTGATCTCAGCTGCCCTGAAGTGTCTGAACACATTGGTGAGCCTTCCATGGCTGACACACTCAAGGCTTATGAGAATGTCATCGCCTATGGCAGTCGTCCCAGTCAATGGTGCGTAATGCCGAACAGGCCTCAGGCATCTGTCAGGATCATAGAAGAAGCACTCAACCAAAAAGAGCGCCAACTGGATCGAGCCACTCAGAATCAAGCGATATTGCATGAGCGAATCAACGAGCAGGCCGATCTATTGGCCCGTCTTGATCGTACGCTGAAAGAGCGGACTGATTGGGCGCTGAGCCTAGAGAAAGTCATCACCGCACAGTCACTGCCTCATCCCGATAGTGACAATCCTTCGAATACAAATATCGAGATAGAAGCTCTCCAGAGAAAACTTCTTCAAGCTCAACAAGAGCGTGACTGGTCTGAAAGCCAGCTTGCAGAGGTTAGAGATAGTCGTTCTTGGCGACTCACTCGTCCATTTCGTGTCTTTGCACGCATCATAAGAGCACTGCACCAGCGCAAAGCATGGCTGCCAAGTAATTGGCTACGCCAAACCAAACGGTTTATACACGCTGTGCGTCTACACGGTTGGCGTACGACTATTGAGGCATTGCAGCATCAAAAGGCCACTGGGGAAACACACCGGCATGACTTTGAGAATATTCAGCACCCTACCCTAAGAGACGCTTCTCAACCCATCGTCTTCTCAAGGCTTAAAGATATTAGTCAGCCCGCTATTTCATTGATTATTCCTGTCTTTAACAACCTGGCTTACACAGCACATTGTTTAAGAAGTCTCCAAGAAACAGATGAGGGCTTAGCCATTGAGATTATTGTTGTCAATGACTGCTCCACAGACGACACGGCAGAGTTTCTTGAACAGTGTGAGGGCATCAAAGTTATCACCTTGTCAAGCAATTCTGGATTCATCGCCAGTTGTAATGCAGGCGCACAGCGTGCTTCAGGAGACCATTTGGTCTTTCTAAATAATGATATCCAAGTCACCCCAGGGTGGCTGACCCATCTGATGTCACCATTCCACCATTTTCCAAAGACAGGTATTGTTGGTGCAAAACTGGTCTACCCAGACGGCTCACTACAAGAGGCCGGCGGCATTATTTTCAATGATGGCTCTGGATGGAATTACGGGCGACTGGGCTCACCCCACAACTCCCAAGTTCAATTTCTGTCTCAAGCCGACTACGTCTCTGGTGCATGTCTAGCGATTCGAGCAGAGCTTTTTGGTGAGCTTGATGGGTTCGACTCACACTACTGTCCTGCCTACTACGAGGATACTGACTTGTGCTTCAAAGCGCGCCAACATGGCTGGGATGTCCTCTATCAGCCCAGTGCAGTCATTATTCATTTTGAAGGGATCAGCAATGGGACCTCTGAAAGCTCAGGAATCAAGCGATATCAGGCGGTGAATCGTAAAAAATTCAGGGAAAGATGGAAAGATGTTTTAGCTAAGCAGCCACCACCTGTTCCTGGCCCTGAAGCCAAGGTTTTGATCGAACAGGCCCGTCACCACCGGTCTCGCGGCCATATTTTGGTGGTTGATGCTGTGACGCCACAACCTGACCACGACTCTGGTTCTGTTCGGATGGTGACGCTATTAGAAATCCTCATAGACATGGGATATCGAGTGACCTTTGTGCCTGTGAACCTTGCCTGGGATGGTGACTATTCTCAATCACTCAGAGACAGGGGCATTGAGACGCTGAATCATCCTGACATTTCATCCATCAAACAGTGGCTTCAGCACTATGGTCAATTACTAGATTATGTCGTTGGAAGTCGCTACTACGTCTTAGACGATATTTTGTCAGATGTTCGAGAATACTGTCCAAATGCCAAAGTGATCTTTGATACCGTGGATCTCCATTTTCTACGCGAACAAAGACGCGCTGATTTAGAAAACGACACTGAAATGGCTAAGCTTGCTCAGAAAACGGAAAAAAAAGAACTAAGCCTGATCAGTGAGAGCGATATCACTTTGGTCGTTAGCCCGATTGAGCAGTCCATTCTTCAGAAGAAATTGCCAGACGCCCGTGTTGAGATTCTCTCAAATATTCATACGCCAGTGACAGCGCCCTC
>JALQZL010000040.1:0-5800 GCA_023258355.1 Wenzhouxiangellaceae bacterium
GCACGAAACTCACCTGACCCAGTTCGGTCCGCTCACAGCGTCCATTGTGCTTTTCAATCCTTACCAGTTGCTGATGATCACCTGTTTGCTCAGGCGCCACAAGAACGCCACCCTCCGCCAACTGATCAAATAAGGCCTCGGGTAAATGTCCGCCTGCTGTCACAACAATGGCATCGAAAGGGGCCTGCGAAGGCCAACCATTTAGCCCATCTTGATGTCTCGCCAAAATATTGTGGAGACCCAGCCGATGGAAGCGTTGTTTGGCCAACTTTGACAACTCACCAATCCGCTCGGTTGTGAACACTTGTTTGGCTAAGCGCGCGAGCACGGCTGCTTGGTAGCCGGATCCAGTCCCAATCTCCAAGACCTTTTCAGGCACCCCCGACGCACACACGGCTGAGGTCATTAAGGCCACGACATAAGGTTGTGAGATGGTCTGACCACGACCGATGGGTAGAGCAGAATCCTCGTAAGCCCTCGATGACAGGGCCTCATCGACAAAAACATGTCGCGGCGTTTGCGACATCGCCTCTAGCACCTGCGCATTGTTAATGCCTTGTGATTGCAAACGTGCGATTAACCGCGCCCGCGTGTTGGGCGATGTCATGCCCAAGTCCATACTTTGTGACTCGGTCACCGTCCTCATCTCACTGGTCGCCAGCACCGTGGTTCAATGTTTCAATCCAGTGACTCACTTGATCTAAGGCTTGGTAGCGGGTGAGATCCACATGAATGGGTGTGACTGAGACATACTTTTGGCGAATCGCATTGAAATCAGTCCCCGGCCCATTGTCTTGCTCCCCGCCTGGTGGGCCCACCCAGAAAAATTGACGCCCCCGAGGATCTTGCACCGGAATGACATCCTCAGACCGATGACGATGACCCAGTCGGGTTGTTTCAAATCCATTGATCTCTTCCCATGGAATGTTGGGCACATTGACATTTAAAATGGTATCTGCTGGCAAAGCCTCGCGATCCAACTGACGCATGAGCAGACTGGCCGCCTTGGCAGCGGTCTCATAATGCTCGGGCCCCTCTGGGCCGTAGACCAAAGAGATGGCCATGGCGGGCAAGCCCAGAAAGCGCCCCTCCATGGCAGCGGCCACCGTGCCTGAATAAAGCACATCATCGCCGAGATTGGCACCAGCATTAATGCCTGAAATGACCATGTCAGGCTCTTCCGAGAGAAGACCTGTAATGGCAACGTGCACACAATCGGTGGGGGTTCCAAACACCTTGTGACGTCCATCCTCTAGGGTCTCTACCCGAATCGGTTGATCGAGCGTGAGTGAATTACTCGCACCAGACCGATCTCGATCTGGCGCCACCACAGTCACTTTGTCACAGTGCTTTGCGATCTCCTGTGACAAGTGGCTTATGCCACGTGCGTAGAGCCCATCGTCGTTTGAAATCAGTATATGCATTTGAAATTTTCGCCTTGCCAAAACCAACACTATAATTGAATTACACTGACCTGACAGCATCTTGGGGTTAGATTTCATGTCAATAGACGAAGACGAACGCGCACTGTTTCGGTCAGCTGTGGGGCCGGTGGATCGCATTACCCATCATCGAGACCAATCTAAACCCAAGCGCCCACCCCCACGCCCCCGTCAGCGCGAGATCGATGAGCTGGCTGTTCTGGATGAACTCGCCTCTGGTCGCCTGAATTTTGATGAGGTGGAGACAGGCGAGGAGATCAGTTATGTCCATCCAAAGCTCGATCCCAGGACGCTTAAGAAGCTTAGACGGGGACACTGGCGCGTTCAAGAGGAAATCGACCTCCATGAAATGACAGTCAAGGTCGCCACACAAGTGACCAGACAGTTTATCGATGAAGCGCTGAGCCATGGCCTAAGTTGCATCAAAATCATTCATGGCAAAGGGCTTCGCTCAGGGCCAGATGGGCCCAAGCTAAAACAGATGACAGCCAGTTTGCTGGCAAGACATAGCCAGGTTCTGGCTTTCGCTTCGGCACCCCCACAAGATGGTGGCACTGGGGCAGTCTATGTGCTGTTGAAACGTTAAACACCCATGGCAATCGATGGCTCAATCATCGCTTTGGTGCTCGTCATCGGGCTCAGCGCATGGTGGGCTTGGACAATCAAAGGCAGAGAACACGCTTGCGACTTAGCCCGCCGTTTTTGTGCGCTGAATGATTGGCAGTTGCTAGATCAAACGGTGAGCCTGACCGGCGCTAAATTCAACTCAACACCAGATGGGCTAAGGGTGTGCCGGAGATATCATTTCGAGTTCAGCACCGACGGGGGTAATAGACACCGCGGGACGCTGTGGATATTAAGTCAGCAAATCCAACACATCAGCACAGACTTTGATAAAACCCATGGGCCAATGGGCAACTAAGTTACTTGACTACCCTCAACGAAGGCTGTTTTTTTGACTTGTCTGGACCATCATGCTGTTCAGAGGTCGTCTCCTGACCACCCTCCTCGTCTAACTCCTCGGGTCCAAAGACCATGCCTCGGCCATTTTCTCTGGCATAGATACCCTCGATCGAATCGATGGGTAACCACACTGCTTGCGAGACACCACCAAAGCGTGCGATAAAACTTGCACCCTCATCATCCATGACCAAATCACGTACTGCCTCAGGTGCACAGTTGAGAACAATCCGACCATCTTCGGCGGCTTGAGGGGGCGCTTGAATACCCTCATGATTGGCGTCAGCCACAAGGTGAGGTGTGAGCCCGGAATCCACAATCCATGAGTACATGGCTTCCAATAAATAAGGCTTGGTTGATTTCATCGTTGAGTGCAAAAGTTAGGTCAACGACCAATCAGCCTGTGGGCTGCATCCGAAGTTCACGCTCTACCAGAGTGAGGCTTCTTTGAAAGGCATCCAGACGGAACATTTTTTCCATGTACTTATTCAGTTTGGGACACTGTCTCACCGTCAGCCTCACACCATAGGCAGGTAAGCGCCACAGCAAAGGCACCAGCGCACAGTCAATGAGTGTCAGCTCATCATGCAACATGTAAGGTGCCAAGCCAAACAGATCGTCTGACTCGATCAATGTCTCGGCCAGATGTTGCTGCGCCGTGGCAATACGCTTCTCGCCTGATGAGGTTTCAATCACTTTGCCCATCTCAATCATGTCTCGATTGATTCGGTACATGGCCAACCGTAAACGCGACCGCGACACGGGATCGATCGGCATCAGTGGTGGGTGTGGGTAGCGCTCATCTAAATAATCAGCCACGACCCAAGTCCCGTACAAGACCATGTCGCGATCCACCAGTGTGGGGGTCTCGCCATAGGGGTTGAGTTCGGCTAAATCAGCCGTCGCAGCGCGGTCTTGTTCTACGTGAATGATCTCCACGTTGATGCCCTTGACCGCCAACACAAATCGGATGCGGTGACAATCCAGACAGTTTTCGGATGAATACAATGCCATCATAATCGGGTTTCTCCGTTCAGCATTGGGGTCCTCGACGATGACTTTGCTCGACTGACCGACAACACATTCGACCTATTTCTTGATGTCTTTCCAATATTCTTGATACAGAAGATACGATAAAAAGGTGAAGACCGCCAAGAACAATAAGACCCAGACGCCCAAACGCTCACGCTGCAACCTAGCCGGTTCGGCGATGTATTCCATGAAAGCCACAATATCTCGGACCGTTTGATCATATTCGCTCGTTGTCAGCTCACCGGGGACATCCATTTCCAAACTGGCCACGGAAACGTGCGTCACACCCGCAGCATCTTCAGTCGTTTCCATAATCGGACGCTGGATACCTTGCAACTCCCAGAGCACATGAGGCATCGCTGGGTTTGCAAGCACCTTATTGTTCCAGCCATCCTCAGTCATGTAATAGCTGCGCAAGAAGGTATAAATCCAGTCTGGCCCACGAGAACGCGCTGTCAAACTCAAATCAGGAGGCGACTTGCCAAACCAGTCAGCTGAGGCCTCATAAGGCATCGATGACATCATATAGTCGCTGACCTCTAACCCAGCGGGCACCAGGAACGCTTGGATTTCGTCCTCAGTCAGATCAAGGTCCTGCTCCATACGCTTGAAGCGCATGTACTTTGCCGAGTGACAGGCCATGCAGTAGTTTGTGAAAAGTTTTGCGCCACGTTGGACAGAGGCAATGTCAAAGACATTGGAGCCTGCGGGATCCAAATTGCCTTTGCTTGCCGCTACTCCATGCGTCGAGAAAACCATCATAGCAACCAGCACCAGCCCTGTTGCTAGGTGATACTTGGGTGAAGAAAACCTGCCTAGAATACTCATACTGACGACACCCTCTCTGGCACGGGCTGCGTGGCCTCCATCTTTGTCCAAATCGGCATCAAGATAAAGAACGCAAAATAGAAGAAGGTCCAAAGCCTCAGTTCAAAAGTGCTTGAATCTGGTGACAGCCCCAGCATACCCAGACGTACAAAGGCGATCACGAAGATACCCAAGGCCAAGCGAGATGGCCAGCTACGGTAGCGCAATGATTTCACTGGTGAGCGGTCCAGCCACGGCACGATGTACAAGATCATGACTGACACACCCATCAAAATAACGCCCATCAGCTTGTCAGGCACAGCCTGCAAGATGGCATAAAACGGCGTGAAGTACCACACCGGCGGAATGTGATCTGGTGTCACCAGCGGATTGGCTTGAACAAAGTTGTCAGGCTTGAGGAACTTGCCACCAAACTCAGGTGCAAAGAAGACGATGAACGCCGCCAGCAATAGGAAAAAGGCAGCGCCAAATATGTCTTTGATCGTGTAATAAGGGTGGAATGGGATGCCATCCAGCGGCCGACCGGCTTCATCCTTCTTGGCCTTGATATCGACACCCTCTGGGTTGTTTGAACCCACCTCGTGGAGGGCCGCGAGATGAAGCACCACCAGCCCCACAAGCACCAGTGGCAATGCCACCACATGCAGCGCGAAGAAGCGGTTTAATGTGGCATCGGCGACAAAATAATCACCTCGAATCCACTCCACCAAGGCCTCACCCACATAAGGTACGGCACCAAATAGCGAGATGATGACCTGCGCACCCCAATACGACATCTGCCCCCAAGGCAACACATAGCCCATGAAAGATTCAGCCATCAACACAAGATAGATCGTGACACCAAGAATCCAAACGATCTCACGAGGTTTTTGGTAGGAACCGTACATCAAGGCTCTGAACATGTGTAGGTAGACCACCGCAAAGAACAAGGACGCCCCTGTTGAGTGCATGTAGCGAATTAACCAGCCCCACTCAACATCACGCATGATGTACTCGACTGAAGCAAAGGCGGTTTCAGCGCCTGGCTTGTAATGCATGGTCAAGAAAATGCCTGTCAGCAGCTGGTTAACCAAGACGAGCATGGATAGCGAGCCAAAGAAATACCAAAAGTTGAAGTTCTTCGGCGCGTAGTACTCGCTGATGTGCTTTTTCCAAAAATCAGTCATGGGGACGCGCTCGTCCACCCAGTTTCCGATTGAGGTGATGAAATTATTCATGTCTTAAGCTGCTCCCTCAGGATCAACACCGATCACTACGTGGTTTTCGTCAGAGAATGAATAAGGTGGCACCAACAAATTGAGCACTGCTGGCACCCCTGTGTACACTCGGCCAGCCAAGTCGAACTTCGAGCGATGGCACGGGCAGAAAAAGCCCCCTTTCCAGTCGTCATCGAAAGGCTGTGCACCCACTTCTGGGATGGTTCTTGGAATACAGCCTAGGTGAGTGCAATGGACATTAAGCACGAGGATGTCAGGTCTGATGGACCGATGCACATTTTGTGCATAACTGGGCTGCTGTGAGGCGGTCTCTGAGCCAGG
>JALQZL010000040.1:5810-11831 GCA_023258355.1 Wenzhouxiangellaceae bacterium
TCGGTCAGCCAAACTGGGCAGGTCAGCCAACATCTCATCTGTGCGACGCATGATGCCAATGGTCTGTCCACGCCACTGTACCCGAGTCAATTGGCCGGGCCCAAGGCCACCAATATAGACCTCGACAGGGGCACCAATAACCTTGGCTTTGTCGCTTGGGCGCAAGGTTGCGAGGAAAGGCCATGCGGCTGCGCCAACACCCACGGCGCCAACCACGCCAGTCGCCGCACTCAGCAATCGTCGGCGTGACGGATCGTCTGGCGCTTGGACGGACGCAAGCGGTTGTGTTTCAGACATTCGAGACTCCAAGGCTATTGATCAAATACCAATACCAATTATACTGCCAAGAGCCGTTTTTTGTTAAGCCCCTGGTCGAATTCAATTGGATAAACTTGTGCCGAAACCACTCACTTTCATCGCTAAATTTACCGTCCTTGGCCTCGCTTTGGCCTTCGTGGTGGTGTGGTTTCGCCCAGACTGGTTACAAACCACGAGCTCTGAGGAGTCTCTGGCCACGCAAAGCTATGCCCTTGCCGTCAACAGAGCAGCGCCAGCAGTCGTCAGCATTTACACACGAACGCTGGTGCAAGAATCCTTGGGCATGAGAAGCAACGACCCACTATTTCGTGCGCTCTACCGGGACCGCATGGTCACTCGCCCCCGAAGTGGCTTGGGATCCGGCGTCATTTTAGATGCCTTTGGCCATGTGGTCACCGCTCGCCATGTGATCGCTGACGTCGATGACATTGTTGTGGCGCTTTGGGATGGCAGGACGGCTGAGGCCACGATCGTGGGGACCGATCCTGATACCGATTTGGCCGTCCTCAAAATTGAGGCCACTGACCTACCCGTGGCGAGCTTTGCCACCGACAGGCTCACCCGAGTGGGTGACGTTGCTTTGGCGATCGGCAACGCCTTCGGCTTGAGTCACACAGTGACCATCGGCATTGTCAGCGCACTGGGTCGAGGACAGCTCAATTTGACCAGTCTCGAAAATTTCATCCAAACCGATGCCGCCATCAATGCAGGCAACAGCGGTGGCGCGTTGATTAATGCCCAAGGTGAAGTCATTGGTATTAATAGCGCTTCATTAAGTCAGGGCATGGGCGCACAAGGAATCGGTTTTGCCATCCCCGCCCCGATCGCTCTGGCTGTGGCCACTCAAATCATCGATTTTGGACAAGTCCAGCGAGGGTGGATTGGTGCCCAATTCGATGACCCACCAGTGCCCTTCACTAATGCCAGCCTGACAACAAATCGTGGCGCACGGATCATCCAGCTGACTCCGCAGGGCCCTGCTTTTCGGGCCGGTTTAAGAGAGGGTGACGTTGTGGCATCGATCAACGGCTTGCCAGTCGAAGACGCGCGCTCATTGAGCTTTCAAGTGGCTCAGACCTTGCCTGGCACGCCTGTTGAAATTGAGATCATTCGAAACAGCCAGCCTTTTCGGACAAGCTTGCGTGTTGAGCAGCAACCGCCTGTTCGCTGAAACGATTAAGTCTTGGGGAGGGTGACACCACGCTGCCCCATATACTTACCCGCCCGATCTGCATACGAGGTCTCACACACCTCATCAGATTCTAAGAATAAAAACTGAGCCACGCCCTCGTTTGCGTAGATCCGAGCTGGCAAGGGAGTGGTGTTCGAAAATTCGAGCGTCACATGTCCTTCCCACTCCGGCTCTAAGGGTGTCACGTTCACAATGATGCCGCATCGTGCATAGGTTGATTTGCCCAAACAGATGGTCAAGACATTCCTCGGTATGCGGAAATACTCGACCGTTCTGGCCAGTGCAAAAGAATTTGGCGGAATGATACAGACATCGCTTTTAACATCGACAAAGCTGTTCTCATCAAACGCTTTTGGATCAACCACCGCTGAATTGATATTGGTAAAAATTTTAAACTCGTCGGCGCATCGGCCATCATAGCCATAGCTAGAGGTGCCGTAAGACACAAGTCGCTCGCCATTGGCATTCTGTTTCATCTGGCCCGGCTCAAACGGCTCAATCATGCCATGGGTTTTTGCCATATGGCGAATCCAACGATCAGACTTAATACTCATTGCAGGACTTCCTGTGCTTCGGTGGTAAGCGCCATTATGAAGCGTGTGACTTCTGGCCTCACTCGACGATCTTAATTTTGGGCATTCTAACCTGTCGGTTGTGCTGTTGCTCTGCCAATCTCGCTGCCACCTTGGTGGCTACCTCTATAAAACGTTGGCCTACCACGCTCTCGGGTTCACTCTGAACCAGCGATGCGCCCGTATCCGTGCTTCGGCCCAGCGTGGTGTTGAGAGGAATTTGGCCCAACAGGTCGAGGGCCATTTCACTGGCAATCTGCTGCCCGCCGCCTTCGCCAAAGATTGCTGTCTCCTCCTGACAGCAAGGGCAAACAAAGGTGCTCATGTTCTCAATCACCCCCAAAATCGGGATATTGACTTTGTTAAACATGGCCACCGCTCGGCGGACATCATCGACGGCGACAGCCTGGGGTGTGGTCACCGTCACCACACCAGAGACTGGAATTCTTTGCGCTAAGGTCAGCTGAATATCACCCGTACCGGGGGGCAAATCGAGAATAAGATAGTCAAGATCGTGCCAAGCAGTTTGACTCAGCATTTGTTGCAACGCTTGGGTTGCCATGGGGCCACGCCAAATCATCGCTTGGTTAGTATCGACCAGCACCCCGATGGACATGGCTTGCACACCCTCAATCGAGATTGGCTCGATCACGTTCTCTTTCGGCGTCTTGGGTGGCCCAGTCAAACCCAGCATGCGAGGGAGACTTGGACCATAGATATCAGCATCCAGTAAGCCCACGCTTGCGCCCTGAGCCTGAAGGGCAAACGCCAAATTCACGGCCACGGTCGACTTGCCGACACCCCCTTTGCCTGATGCAACAGCAATGATGTTTTTCACGCCCTCAAGGGGTGCCAGACCGCCTTGCACCTCATGGGAGGCGATCTGCTGGCTAACTTCCACGGTCACTGCCGAAACCCCATCGGTACCCAGCAAGGTGGTCTCTAAAGCCCCGATGAGGTCTTGGCGATGGCGATCGACAGGATAGCCAGTGACAACATCCACCGCGACTCGACCGTCTACCACCGCCACACCGCGAATATTGCGACCAAAGGGCGCATTCGTGTGAGGATTGATGGTTTCTTGGGCCAATGCTCGGATATTTTCTACCGTGATCCCAGTCAAACCGAACCTCCCTGATTTAGAAAATTCACTTACCATCGTCTATTGTAGCCAAGGTCAGGTGAACACTCCCCATGACATGCGATAATGAGAGCATGACTCAGAAAAGAAAAATACTGGTAACGGCAGCACTCCCTTATGCGAATGGCTCTATCCATTTGGGCCATATGCTGGAGTACATCCAAACAGATATCTGGGCGAGATTTCAAAGGGCGATGGGTCATGAGGTTTGGTTTGCTTGGGCCGATGATGCCCATGGCACGCCGATCATGCTCCACGCCGAACAAAAAGGGATTCCACCAAAGCAGCTTATTGAGGACATGGCGCTCGAACATCAGCGCGACTTTAATGATTTCAATTTGTCTTATGACGAATTTTCGTCAACTGACTCCAACGCCAATCAAGTCTTGGTTGAGAGAATCTGGCAGGCCTTGATTGATAAGCAACTGGTTGTTGAAAAAACGATCTCGCAATTTTATGACCCCGACAAAGCCATGTTTCTCCCCGACCGCTTTGTCCGTGGCACTTGCCCAAAGTGTCATGCACCCGACCAAGCCGGTGATTCTTGTGATGCCTGCGGTGCCAGCTATGACTCAACGGAGGTCATTGACCCGAAATCCGCATTGTCTACTGCCACCCCTATTCTTCGAGAGACAGAGCACTTCTTTGTGACACTGGAGCCACTGAGAGATTGCTTGGCAACTTGGATGGACAGTGGCGCAGTGCAAAGTGAAGTGGCCAATAAACTGCAAGAATGGTTCGAAGACCGGCTACGTGATTGGGATGTGACTCGTGATGCGCCCTACTTTGGTTTTGCCATCCCAAATCATCCGGATAAGTATTTTTATGTCTGGCTAGATGCTCCGGTCGGCTACCTGGCCAGTTTCCAATCGATTTGCGCACGAGAGGGCTTGGACTTTGAGTCTTGGCTGTCGCCAGAGACTGAGACCGAAATGCATCACTTTATCGGCAAAGATATTATTTATTTCCACTGCCTTTTTTGGCCAGCGATGCTAGAGGGCGCTGGCTTTAGGAAACCCACCCAAGTGCACGCCCACGGCTTTTTAACCGTCAATGGGGCAAAAATGTCCAAGTCTCGTGGCACCTTCATTAAAGCCAGAACTTGGTTGGATCATATTCACCCAGATCCCCTGCGGTATTACTTTGCGGCAAAAATCACGCCCAGCTTGAGTGACATTGACCTGTCCTTAGATGACTTCAAGGCCAGAGTGAATTCAGATCTGGTGGGTAAACTGGTTAACATCGCAAGCCGCTGCAGCGGCTTTGTTCACAAACTTGGGCAGAGTAGGTTAAGTCACGCCTTGCCGGCGCCTGAGCTTTATCAACGGTTCTTAGATGAGCAAGCCAGCATCATCTCCGATTTTGATAATGTCAATTTTGGTCAGGCCATTCGCCAAATCATGTTGCTTGCCGATGAAGCCAATCAATACATCGACCATCACAAGCCCTGGCAGATGGCCAAGGAAGAGGGTCGAGACGATGAGGTGGTGGCGGTCTGCACGCAAGGCCTCAACCTCTTCAGAGTGCTCATGACATGGCTCGCGCCGGTCATGCCTGAAACAGCTCACAAGGCTGCGGCCTTCCTTGATTGCCCGATGGACCGATTTGACTCAGTGAATCAGCCCTTGCTAGATCATGTCATCAAACCATTTGAACCTCTGATGCAGCGTATTGATCAGGCACAGCTTGATCAAGTGATTGAGGCAAGCAAGTCCTCTTTGGCTGGCTCATAAGCATGGGATGAGGGCCGATCAATGGATTGGGTTTTCATCATTATCTCTGCAGCCTTAGTCAACAATTTTGTGTTGATCAAATTTTTGGGCTTGTGCCCTTTCCTCGGCGTCTCCACTCAAGTAGAGTCTGCTATCGGCATGGCAATGGCGACCTTGTTTGTTCTGACCTTGGCCTCTGTCTCTAGCCATGTTGTATCCACTTACCTTTTAGTCCCTCTTGGCCTTGAACATTTATCAACCATTGCCTTCATTGTGATTATTGCAGGGCTTGTTCAGCTCACCGAACTCTTTATGCGCCATAGCGCACCCCTGCTGCATCAGATCTTAGGCCTATACCTGCCGTTGATCACAAGTAACTGCGCTGTCTTAGGGGTGGCTTTGTTAAATCAGCAACAAATGCACACCATCGCCGAGTCTGCGGTGTATGGTTTTGGCGCAGCCTTGGGCTTTGGCTTGGTGCTGGTCTTGCTCGCAAAATTGAGAGAACGGCTGGCATTGGCTGATGTCCCCACCAGCTTTCAAGGCGCCCCCATCGGCCTGATCACGGCCAGCCTCATGGCCCTGGCCTTCATGGGCTTTACAGGGTTTGCGAAGTTGTGATGCCATGATTGAGAGTATCGCTGTTCTCACCTTATTGACTGTCGGTATTGCGCTTGTACTCAGACATGTCGGTTCAAAGTGGGCATCAAGCCAAGAGCGTCTGGTAGAAGAAATCAATGCGTGCCTACCGCAGACACAGTGTGCTCAATGTGGCTATCCCGGCTGTCGGCCCTATGCGCAAGCCATTGCTCAAGGCGAGGCCGACATCAATCAGTGCCCGCCAGGTGGTCAAGACACCATCGACTCACTGGCTCACTTACTCGGACGCTCTCCCAAACCACTCAATGAGGCGTATGGTCAACCCACGCCACAGCAAGTTGCCGTGATTGATGAAGACCGTTGCATTGGTTGTACGCTCTGTATTCAAGCCTGTCCAGTGGATGCCATTTTTGGCGCACAGACTCAAATGCACACGGTAATCGCCCAAGAGTGCACCGGCTGTGAGTTATGCTTGCCGCCTTGTCC
>JALQZL010000041.1 GCA_023258355.1 Wenzhouxiangellaceae bacterium
AGCCTTGCAGCGACAACAAATTGAAAGCCGTTTGCTTGTCTATCCAGAGGAAGACCACTGGATTATGAGCGGCCCAAATAGCCGGCATTTTTACGCTGAATTGAACCATTGGCTTAACCGTTGGTTGGTAGACCAAGATTAGGAAGCTGATACACCGGGCACATCTGGACCCCGAGGGTTCTACTCATCACTGAGATTAAAGAGAGCATCTTATGAGCATGGACAATTCGATAACGAAGGCAGTAGTCATGGCATTTGGGCTACTTGGCTGGCTCGTTTCGGTGCCAGCGAGCGCAGAGCCAAAATCGATTGCTGCGGGGGCAGAAGTTGATCAGGTGGTCACCAGCAATGGAGCAATCTCAATCGGTGACAATGCCCGAGTGATGGGTGATGTGAGAAGTGGCAATGGGGGCATCACCTTACAAAATCAGGTTCAAGTTGAAGGAAAAGTCGAAACTAGGAACGGGGCTATTCGATCGGGGATCGGACTCCAAGCAAGTGCTGTTCGGACGCAAAATGGCGCCATTGTGTTGGGCGCCCAAAGCGTTGTGGCGGTTGTTGAGACTCAAAATGGTTCGTTACGCATCGGTGAGCAGAGCCAAGTGGGAAGCCTCAGGTCTAGGAATGGCAGTGTCCATGTGGAGGCAGACGCTACCATTGAGAAAATTGAGACCATGAACGGTAAGATCAGCGTCGCAGTTGGATCAGAAGTCCTAGAGGATTTGGGCAGTCGAAATGGCTCTGTTGACGTTGTCGGTGCGAGCATTGGGCGTGACATAGAGACAACAAACGGGAGCGTGGTGCTTGTTGATGCCTTTGTTGGGGGTGATGTCTCAACCAATCGCGGCGCCATTGAGATCTCAGGGAGCTCGCAGATCAAGGGAAACGTGGTTATTGACGCCCAGTCAGATCAGATGGCGTGGTGGCGGCGAGTGGGTTCAGGCAATTATGACGTCGCCATCGTTGTCGATGATAATGCAGTGATTGAGGGCGACATCGCGTTGCTGATTCCAAGTCGGTTTAGTCGGGGTGCATTTGAGGTAGTGATCGGGTCAGAGGTTGTTGTGATGGGCCGTGTGATCGTCAGCGAAGACGTCATTGTTACCGCGCAGGGCGAGGTTCGTGGCGGTATCGTGCGACGCTAGCCAATATCAAGAGTTCGCATAATGTATATTATGTATAGTCATGGATCCTGAATTCTGGCATGACCGGTGGGCCTTGGGTGAAATTGGCTTTCACCGCTCATCAGTCCATCCAGCCCTTCCCAGCCATTGGGACTCACTAGCGCGCTCATCCAATGATCCTGTCCTTGTGCCGTTGTGCGGCAAATCGCTGGACATGCACTGGCTTGCTGGCCAGGGTCACCCCACATTTGGTGTTGAGCTAGACGCAACCGCGGTAGACGCCTTTTTTGAAGAGTGGCCCACCATTGGGCCAGTGATGCCCGAAACATCTCTCGGTGCAGATGGCTTGGCGCGTAAGCGCTTTGACCAGATAGAATTGGTCTGTGGTGACTTCCAGCGTTACAAGCCTACCCAATGCTTCAGCGCCTTTTATGACCGCGCAGCACTGATCGCCTTGCCCCCAGCGATGCGACCAGCCTATTTAAAGCAGCTGAGAGCTTGCCTATGCGTCGGTGCACAAGGGCTGCTGGTGACATTTGAATACGTTCAAAATCAGATGGATGGCCCACCCTTTTCAATAGTTTTCTCAGAGCTTGAGGGCACAGAGGGTCTTGCGTTTGAACCCCTGTCATCTGCGGATGTGCTCGACAGACACCCAGGCATGAGGGCAAAAGGACTATCTCGTCTGGTTGAATCGATTTACCGTGTGACTGCGCAATAGGGTCGGTATAATCAAAGCTCTTTAGGTCGCACGCTAGGGGTTACACAGAACATATGCCGTTCCCGCATCCATTCTATCGATGGCGTCCACACCCCTGGCACGGGTTAGATATTGGTAAAGCGCCACCGAATCGTGTTCACGCCTACATCGAAATCACGCCATTTGATACTGTCAAATATGAGATTGATAAGAAAACGGGCTACTTGAGAGTGGACCGCCCCCAAAGAACTTCCTCTCAACCTCCTACGCTTTATGGGTTTATTCCACGCACCTACTGCGGTGAGCGCGTTGGGCGCTTGTGCGAAGGAGCCAGTGGGGGTGATGGTGATCCACTGGATATCTGTGTCTTTAGCGAGCGCCCGATTAGCCGATCTGAAGTTGTCCTTAATGTTCGTGTGATCGGTGGATTGCAGATGATTGATGATGGAGAGGCAGACGACAAGATCGTGGCCGTGTTGGAAAATGACAGTCTTTGGGGTGATGCTGAAGATATTTCCCAGTTGCCGACTGCACTGGCGGAACGGCTAAGACATTACTTTTTAACTTACAAGCAGCTCCCTGGGGAACCTTCCAATGTCACTCTGGACACCATTTATGGTCATGAACATGCCAGTGCCGTTGTTCAAGCAGCGATTGAAGATTATCAGGACGAATTCGGAGAATAGTTGTCAAACTGATGCAGGCTTCGATTATTGAGGTTTGGATAGGTGAAATCTTAACTAGGAGGAGATACATGAGCAGATTGTCAAACCATTTGAAAATGGCCTTCTTAGGCGCGTTGAGCGTGATCATGGTGGGTTGTACGACCACTGGGGGGCCCAACGAAGAGGCTGGTATGTTAATCGGCGGGGTTTTGGGCGGTGTATTGGGCTCACGTGTAGGTGATGGCAGAGGCCAAACGGCTGCGACAATTATCGGCGCCATGGCCGGTATGGCGATCGGAGGCTCTATTGGTCGCTCAATGGATGACGTTGACCGAATGAAATTAGCCACCGCTATGGAAACCACCCGCACTGGTGTCGTCACTGAATGGCAAAACCCTGACACGGGTTACCAGTACACCGTCAAGCCGACAGCGACCACCGAGACCAGTGAGGGCCCATGTCGTGAATTCACCTTAGACGCTCAGATAGGCGGTAGCTCTGAAGAGATTTATGGCACCGCGTGCCGCAACCCTGACGGCAGTTGGCGCATTGTAAATTGATGGTCAGGAGGGAAGGCAATCCTCACTGAGTGGTTGCCCCCCTCCTCTTTCCTGACATTGGATAGACCTGTGTAGCCGATCAACGTCCTGTTCTCAGAGTGATACTCCAGTTCAATTGCCGGCACTAACATTCGCACAAACCAATTGGCTGGCTCGAGCATCAGCTTCTCCACTGGAAAGCCTTCTACCTCTGTTTTACCCAGGTGAGTCAAGCGGAATGGAACCGTGGTGAGCCGCGCGCTACTTGCAAATTCAAACTGTACTCTCTTCCCAGATAACAAGGCTTCCCAGTTTTGTTCGATCAGTGCACTGAACCCAGCATCAATAACCAGTGGAAGATTATTCGGCACCTCAATGGTTTGCCGTTCCTCTTGACCACCAATAACGCGATAGAGTTCGACCTTGTCACCTTCAAGCAGACGTGCACCCTCTTTGAAACCATCCCTATAGTCAATCAACTCATAGCTTGGTGTCGCCAGCGCCCCTGATTGGAACCGAACAGTGCGCTCTGCAAAGGGCTCTCCAGAGGGCGTCAGATACTCGGTTCTCATGACCCAAAGCCCATCACTTTCTTCGGTGAGTTGATGCTTCTCCGTATAGACTGGGCGCTCAGAGTCCAAAGCAAAAGCTTTACCTTCCAAGGTGAGTGTTTCCGCTGCGAAAGCGTCGGTTGTCGTCAGTACAGCCACGACTAGCACCGAAATCACCCGCACAAGCCCCTCACACAGGTCGTCAGATTTCATTGATCATCTCCGAAAAAGCGATACACTGGCATCATCTCCCATCATGTATTACGAAAACGTGAAATTGAGACTAGCTAAGCGGTCTTCGCCAAAGGGTTTGCTATGAGTCAGCTAGAGGAACTAATCGCGGTCATTCGAGACAACGAGGCTCACCGCCAAGCACTGCAGAGTGCACAGAGTCAGGAAGCACTTGTGCACCTGTTTATGTCAATTGCCACAGATGCGGGTCTTTACGTGGAGGAAGCGGTAATCGAGGCAGCCATTTTGGCCGCCCAAGCCGAGGAAGATTAGGTCCTCAAAGCCACTTGGCATGTTGACGGAATGGCATCGGTGTCGGATAATAAGGGATTCTATTCCCCGGTAGCTCAGCTGGTTAGAGCGGGTGACTGTTAATCACTAGGTCGTTGGTTCGAGTCCGACCCGGGGAGCCAATATTAAGAAAAGGGATTGAGTCTGTGCTCAGTCCCTTTTTTTATGGGCCTGTCACAAAAGCGCTCAGCCACCTTTTCCAATCACCTCTTGCAGATCATCACTGCCAGTAAACGAAAAAATAAATTTATTTATCAATAATTTAAAGGGTTTATATGGCTCGAATTATTGATATTTTGGAGCACCTATTCACTCTGCAAAATGCTTGGATTTCCACGAGCGCAGACAGAAAATGGGCATAATGGGATGTGAATTTGAATCATAAGAGAGGACTTATCCGATGACCATCGCTCGTTCAATACTGACGCTTGCTACCGTCACCGTCGTTTTGACTGCCTGTCAGTCACCAGAGCCCGAAAATTCGCCTTCTGAGAGTGTGCCACGATTAGGGTCTTGGGGCGTTGAGACGGAGTATGTGGCACAGGAAGTGCGCCCTGGAGATGACTTCAACACCTATGTCAACAAGGGTTGGATGGACTCGGCTGAAATGCCAGCCGGTTTCTCGCGCTATGGTGCGTTTACAGAACTTGCCCTCGAGGCCGAGGAGAATGTGGGCGTCATTATTGAAGAGGCAAAGAGCGGTTCAGGGACACTCGGAAGCCCAGAGCAACAAATCGGCGACCTCCATGCGGCTTTCATGAACAATGCACGCCTGAACGAACTTGGTTTGACGCCGATTCAGGACACTCTGACCACGCTTCTGGCGCTGTCAGATCACGAATCGGTGGCCCGTTGGATGGGGCGTAATGGTACCAATAGCCTCTATGCTGCCTACATTTCTCAGGATGCAGGGAATCCAGAACGGTACATCACACACGTCCGCCAAAGTGGTTTAGGGTTGCCTAACAGAGACTACTACAGCCGCACGGATGAGCCATTTCCAGAGCATCGAAAAGCTTATGTGGATTACATCGAAGCCACTTTTGAGCGTGCTGGAGTCGATAACGCTCGTGAGCGGGCAGAAGCTGTGATGGCGCTAGAGACAGCCCTTGCTGAAATTCATTGGTCGCGTGTGCAACAAAGGGACCGTGAGGCAAATTACAAATTAAAGTCCATGGGTGAATTACTTGCTTTTGCGCCAGAGTTCCCGTGGATGGCTTTCCTAGAAGAACGTCAACTTGATGGTGTCGATGAGGTCGTGGTTGGGACAGATGAGGCTGTTGCAGCCAGCGCCCAATTATTTGCCTCTACACCGCCATCAACCTGGGCTAGCTACCATGCCTTTCATTGGATTAATAACCATGCCCCCATTCTGTCTGATGAATATGCTGATGCCAACTTTGAGTTTTTCCGGAAGAGGCTCAATGGTGTTGAGGAGCAACGAGAGCGGTCTCAGCGAGCCATTAGTTTTGTCTCCGGTCGTCTGGGAGAGCTTATCGGTCAAGTCTATGTCGAGCGTCATTTCCCACCAGCCTACCGTGCTCAAATGGAAGAGTTGGTGAGCTATCTACGCCGTGCCTTTGCAGAGCGCCTAGAGACATTGGACTGGATGGATGATGAGACGCGAATTGAAGCGCAAGCGAAATTAGAGGCGTTTTTGCCAAAGATTGGCTACCCAGATCAATGGCGTGACTATTCCGAAGTGATGATTTCGAGTGATGATCTGCTCGGTAATCTCAACAGACTCGCTGACTGGTCTTGGGAGGATTCACTGGCACGGCTAAATGAGCCTGTGCGTGATTGGGAATGGTTCATGAGTCCCCAAACAGTGAATGCCTACTATTCGCCTACCCGTAATGAAATTGTCTTTCCTGCGGCAATTTTGCAACCACCTTTCTTTGATCCCTTTGCAGATCCGGCAGTTAACTTTGGTGCCATCGGTGGCGTCATTGGACACGAAATGGGTCATGGCTTTGATGATCAAGGGTCACGTTCTGATAGCGAAGGTGTTCTTCGTAACTGGTGGACTGACCAATCGCGTGAGCAGTTTGAGCAAAGAACGGCAGCCCTAGTGGCCCAGTACGATGGCTTCAGCCCCCTTCCCAATATGACGGTCAATGGGGCCTTGTCTTTGGGTGAGAATATTGGTGACCTTGGCGGTTTATCAATCGCCTATCATGCGTACAAAATGTACCTAGATGATCACCACAATGGCGAAGATCCTGTTTTGGATGGCTTCACAGGTGATCAACGCTTCTTTATGGCGTGGGCACAGGTGTGGCGGACGATCGAAACTGAGGAGTCTCTTCGAGCCCGTTTGATTAGAGGTCCCCACAGTCCTGCCATGTATCGTGTCAATGGCGTGGTTAGAAATATTGATGCGTGGTACGACGCATTTGATGTTCAACCAGGTGATGCGCTTTATGTCCCACCTGAGGAGCGTGTCAGTATTTGGTAAGTCGCCATGAACGCTATACCTGACCCAGTGGTCAAGACCCTAGCGACGCTTGTTTGGGTGGGCTTGGCCACTACCCTACCCCTGTCTAATCTTTGGGCAGAAACCCCAGCGGACTGGTATCGCGCTGGTCAAGAAGTGATTGCTCAGCGCTACCTACAGTCTGGGGCTCCAGACGGTGAGGCCAAAAATGTCATTCTGTTTGTAGGCGACGGGATGAGCCTGACAACGGTGGCGGCCGCACGAATTCTCGAAGGGCAGCAAGCTGGTGGCACTGGGGAGGAGAACAGCCTATTCTTTGAAAGCTTCCCCCATGTTGCACTGGCTAAGACTTACAACACAGACCAGCAAACCCCTGACTCTGCTGGAACAATGACTGCAATGGCCACGGGAGTGAAAAGTTTTGCCGGTGCCATTAGTGTTGATCAAACGGCGCAGCGAGGTAACTGTGCGTCGATGGTTGGTGCCAGCCGGATGAGCTTGGTTGATCTGGCAAACCTTGCAGGACTTCCCACAGGTATCGTGACCACAACGCGCATCACACATGCCACGCCAGCCGCCTTGTATGCAAAATCTGTGGATCGCCGGTGGGAGAGTGATCGTGGCTTACCGCCGACGGCAAAAGAAGAGGGTTGTCAGGATATCGCCAAGCAACTTGTGGAATATGAGTTTGCCGGTGGGATAGATCTCATCTTCGGCGGCGGACGCCGAGCTTTTCTACCCGAAGATATGGTTGATCCAGAGTATCCAAATGTGAATGGCTTTCGTTTAGATGAGACAAATCTCATCGAAACTTGGCAAGCACGTCATCCTAACGGTCACTATGTGTGGCACAAAGACGGCTTTGAGCAGATTGATGCCTCAACAGAGGGCCCACTGCTGGCCCTCTTTGAACCTGGGCATATGCAATATGAATACGACCGATCGCAAGATCCTGCCGGTGAGCCGTCGCTGACGGAGATGGTACTTAAAGCTATCCAGGTGCTATCTCAGCGGTCTGATAATGGCTACCTACTCATCGTCGAGAGTGGCCGAATTGACCATGCGCACCACGCGAATAATGCATGGCGTGCCTTAACAGATACCATTGAGTTCTCCAACGCTATCCGCCGAGCCGCGGCGCAGGTAGATCTGAATGACACGCTCATTGTGGTGACGGCTGATCATGCCCATGCGCTGACTTTTGATGGTTATGGTGCGAGGGGAAATCCCATCATGGGCTATGCAGTGAGATCAAATCGATCGTCCGAGGAAGATCAGACCATGCGTGATCATCTGGCCCGTCCGATGACTGTGCTTAACTACGCCAATGGTCCGGGTTACCGGCGAGATGATGCAGAGATTGACTACCGCGCAATGGATCCACTCTTGTCGGATTACAAGCAAAATGCGGGTTACTGGCAATATTCAGCAACGCATGCCGGAGAAGATGTACCGATTTACTCAGTGGGACCTGGCGCCTCTGTCCTTCATGGTGTGGTCGAGCAAAATGTCATTTTTCACGCGATTGTGGCAGCACAGCCTAAACTGTCTGAGACGACAAATCGATTAGTTGATCAATCTGGCCTACCCCAGAGAACAGCGACAGAAACCCATAGCCAAAATGATTAAGCTTCACTACTTTGAGCACTCGCGTGCACACAGAGTGTTGTGGTTTCTTGAAGAGTTGGGCGTGCCTTACCAGGTGGCACGGCATTATCGAGATCCCAAATCTAAACTGGCACCAGCCGAAGCAAAAAATATTCACCCGCTTGGGAAATTTCCCATGCTTGAAGACGAAGGTCACACTATGGCTGAGTCTGCGGTTATTCTGGAGTATCTCGCACGCACCTATGGTGAGCCCTACTGGGTGATCTCTCCTGGTGAAACTGACTATTGGAATTTTCAGTATTGGATGCACTACGCTGAGGGATCGCTTATGCCTCCGCTGATTATCAAACTTGTCTTTTCGATGCTCAAAGCAGAGGCTGTCCCTGCGTTCATTCGACCCCTCTCTCGACGAATCGCCCAACACGTAGACAAAGTCTTTACTGACCCCCAAATCAAAACACACTTTAGATTCGTAGAACAGTGTCTCGAAGAGCGGGAGTGGTTTGCTGGAAAGCGCATGACTATTTGTGATATCCAGATGCAGTTCCCAATGGAGGCAGCGATCGCTCGACGAACTATCCGAGCATCAGATTATCCGGCCATCAAGGCTTACGTCGAGAAGAATCAAAAGCGCCCTGCTTATGAGCGTGCCCTAGCGATTGCCAAAAACTATGATTTTGGGCCGATCTAGCGATCTTGCTCGATAGCGCTCGCCACTGCTTTTTCTAGTTTCCCGCCCATTGGCTTGGACATCGAACCAAAGTGGGTCACTGTACTTCCGTCTCTTGAAATAAGGTATTTGTTGAAGTTCCACCGAGGGGCACTGGTTTGGGTAGCAAGAGACTTAAACAAGGCATTGGCCCCCTCGCCCTTCACAGAGCTGGTGGCAAACATAGGAAAGCTCACGCCATAATTAAGCTGGCAGACCTCTGCGGTTTGCTGTTCCTCGTCATGCTCTTGATTGAAATCATCTGAGGGGAACCCAAGCACCACAAAGCCCTGGCTTTTGTATTTTTCATACAGCTCTTCAAGTCCGGCGAACTGTCCAGTAAAACCACATTGACTCGCTGTGTTCACAACCAAGATGACGTCACCAGCATAGGCCTGACAGAGGTTAATCCTTTGAGAGGATGCTAGTTGACGGTGCTCATAATCCAACAGATCAGCACAGGCCATATCTGGAACCCATGTTGCATGAGCTGACAACATCAGCGAAACGAGGGCAAAGGCGTAAATAACTTGACGGAACACGTGAAGACCTCATTGGTCAAGTGACAACAACAACCGGGGCTTTTGTATGGCGAAGTACCTTATCACTCACGCTGCCCATTAAAAGACTTTTCATCGCTGACAAGCCTCGTCGCCCTAGCACCACCATCACGCCCGGTGTGTCCTCCGTATAACGAATGACCTCCTCAGCTGGATCGCCCATCGATGTTTCTTGCTCAATACTGACGCCAGTGACATCGGCGAGGGCTTGGTGGCTAATGTCGAATGCTTTTTGTGCTGCTGCTTGTGCAGCTTGGTCGATATCCGACCGAGACATACCTGCCATGCCGATAATCTCGACTGACGCTGCTGGGAACACATAAAATAGCCGAATACCCACTCCATAGGACTTGGCCAGGTCGACCGCAAACAGGGCAGCTCGAGTACCGTTATCTGATCCATCAACGGGAACCAGAATTTCTTTGATCTCGTGACTCATCTTTTCTCCTCCTAAGAAACGCCCAACCACATGATCTATTCTAAGCGAAACGCTGGATCACCGCTCAAAAGCTTCATTAAATCATCTTCACTCAAAATGGTGACACCCAAGGCCTGGGCTTTGTCATATTTTGACCCCGGGTCATCACCTGCAATCACACCTGTTGTTTTTGCAGAGACGCTGCTTGTGACCTTAGCACCCTGTTGTTCAAGTGCCATCTTCGCCTCGGCTCGCGACATCTTATTCAAGCGGCCAGTCAAGACAAAAGTATTGCCCAACAAGGGTTTTTCAGTGTTGTCTATGGCTTCCACGGGGGCATACCTAACACCTTGATGCAGCAAATCTGCCACGACTTCTTGATTATGCGGTTCATTGAAAAAGGCATGAATATGATGCGCCATCACAGGCCCCACATCTGCAACGGCCTCTAACTCTTCAATGGAGGCCGCTTGAATGGCTTGGAGTGTACCGAAGGCTTGGGCCAATGACCGCGCAGTGACTGCGCCAACTTCACGAATACCAAGCGCAAACAGGAGCTTTTCGAGCGTTACCGTCTTACTTTTTTCAATTGCATCTAAGACATTCTGAGCTGACTTATCACCCATACGTTCAAGTGATTTCAAAGCGTCATGTGTCAGAGTATAGAGATCTGCAGGTGTTCTGACATCGCCACGATCGACTAATTGCGAGATCACCTGAGACCCAAGTCCCTCAATATCCATTGCACCACGGCTCACAAAATGCTCCAGAGCACGCTTTCGCTGTGCAGGGCATACCAACCCACCGGTACACCGAATAACGGTCTGATCGTCAATTTGCTCCACCGCACTCCCACATTCCGGACAATGGGTGGGCATTTCCCACGGTTTCCCTCGCGTTGTCTCATTCACATTGATAGCGCGAACCACCTCTGGAATGACGTCACCGGCTCTTCTGACCACCACCTCATCGCCAGGTCGTATGTCCTTTCGGCGAATCTCATCGGCGTTATGCAATGTTGCATTGGTCACGGTGACGCCACCCACAAACACTGGCTTTAAGCGGGCGACCGGCGTGAGTGCCCCTGTTCGTCCAACCTGAACATCAATGCCAAGTAGCTTAGTTGTCTCTTCCTGTGCTGGAAATTTGTGAGCCAAAGCCCATCGTGGCGCACGACTCACAAAACCAAGCTCTAATTGTTGGTCTAGCCGATTTACTTTGTAGACCACCCCGTCAATGTCATAGTCGAGAGAGTCTCTGAGCGCCATGAGCTGCGCGTAACTCTTAATCAACGCCTTCAAACCAGTGGTGACAGTAATGTGTGGGTTGATGGGCAATCCAAGCACCTTTAGCCACTCATACGTTTGTTGCTGCGTTGTGTGTTCCTTGCCCTCGGCGACAACACTGTAGGCAAAGAATCTCAATGGCCTTTTTGCCGTAATGGCCGGATCCAGCTGTCTCAGACTTCCAGAGGCGGCATTTCTGGGATTAACAAATAATTTCTCGCCCTCGTCCGCCAGTCGTTTGTTCAGCTCATTAAAGCCTGAACGCGTCATAAAAATTTCGCCACGCACTTCTAAATCGTGGACAGGAGCGTGTTTTCGCAAATGAAGCGGGATTGCCTGGATGGTACGGATATTTGAGGTGACATCCTCGCCCTCTAATCCGTCGCCCCTGGTCGCTGCAAGTACCAGTTGCCCTTTCTCATATCTCAATGAAACAGCCAAGCCATCCATTTTTGGCTCAGAGACAACCTCAATCATTGTCTCATCTAGCCGATCCAATATGCGCTCATACCATTGAGAAACCTCTTCCTCACTAAAGGCATTAGACAGCGACAGCATCGGGATAC
>JALQZL010000042.1 GCA_023258355.1 Wenzhouxiangellaceae bacterium
GATGGTTGAATGGTCGATGACCACTTGGTCTGCCCGAAGGTGTGGCTTAATGAGTTCGACCAAATCAAGCACGTCTTGGTCAGCAGAGACACATAAAGCGACCACATCGACAGCTTGGACCAACATGACAGGATCAGTGGCAACAGTGACATTGGCATGTTGCTCAGCAAAAGCTTCAGCCTTTTGGCTTGTTCGATTCCAGACGGCGCTAAGGAGGCCGTTGGCGTGTAAGTGGCCTGCCATGGGCCAACCCATGGCCCCCAGCCCAATCCACCCCACTGATTGATGGCTCATGTTGATGTCTCCAAATAGGTATAGGCTTTCAGGCCCTCGGCCAAGAGTTCGGCCACTTGGCTGGCTCGGTCTGCTGAAAGGTTGGCTTGGGCCACTTTGCTTTGACAGGCGCTCATCAGTGCCTCTGGGTCATAACCCACATAACGAAGGAGGGCCTCGGCGCTGTCGCCCGCGCGCGGATTGGTCAGTTGCATGCCTGATCCGGTCAGCACCACATCGACCGTGTCGGTGTCACCAAATAAATTGTGAATATCGCCCAAGGTCTCTTGATAAGCGCCCGCCATAAAAATACCCAATAGATAGCGCTCTCCCTCGCTGATGGTGTGAACAGCCAAGGTGGTCTCTAAGTGTCCGCGGTCAACGTAGTGATCAATGCGTCCATCGGAATCACAGGTAAGGTCCTCCAAGACGGCTCGCCGGTCAGGCAACTCATTGAGGCGTTGTAATGGCACGATAGGAAAAACTTGATCAATAGCCCAAATATCAGGCAAAGACTGGAAGATAGAGAGGTTAATAAAGTACTTATCCGACAGCAGCCAACGAATTTGATCCCGCAATTGGCGGTGACGTGCATTCTCAACATCCAGCGCATCCACAATCACACGCATCAAATGCGCCTGTAATGGCTCCAGCGCGGCTCGTTCTTCTAAACCCATCTCGCCACGCAAGAAAGCGGCCTTGCCTTCCTCTAACCAATGTGCTGCTTCATGAAAGCACTCTTCAGGCCCTAGCCGGTCAACTTCATCAATCAGTCGATGCAAGGCCTCGGTGGCAGACGTTGCCTCGGGGTGTTTGGAAGAAGCGGTGGTCGGTGGCGACTCTGTGGCCGTGATATGGGTGATGAGGACGGCATGGTGCGCCGTGAGTGCTCGGCCAGATTCTGAGTAGAGCTTTGGCAACGCCACGCCCTCTTTTCGGCAGACACCCGTGAGGGTATCGATGATGGTCTGTGCATACTGGGCCATGGTGTAGTTCATAGAACAGTAAGACCGGTTGCCACCGCCTTCATAGTCCACACCCAAACCACCGCCGATATCAATCGCTTCAATCCCTAAACCTTGATTGATCATCGAGACATAAAAGCGAGCGGCCTCTTCAGTCCCTTTGGCAATGTCTCTTAGATTAGAGATTTGAGATCCCATATGAAAATGTAAAAGCGTCAGCCAATCGGCATGCCCTGACGCTTTCAGCGTGCGGATTAACTCAAGAAGCTGATAAGCCGACAACCCAAACTTCGCCCGCTCACCGCCTGTGTTTTGCCATTTGCCCGCCCCTAAAGAGGCCAGTCTGACGCGCACACCGAGGCAAGGCTGAATGCCCATGGCTTCGGCCTCTGCGACAATCAATGGCCACTCGCTAGGTTTTTCAATCACGATGAGTGTGTTCAACCCAATCGCTTGGCCAGCCAGCGCCAGCTGAATATACGCCCGATCCTTATAGCCATTACAAACAATGGTGGTGCCTGGTTCGGCGATGGCGATGGCGGTGATTAGCTCTGGTTTGGAACCGACTTCTAACCCCAATCCAGGCAGCGTGGCCAGTGTCTTGACCACGCTGGCTTGCTGATTAACTTTAATCGGGTACAGTGCGCAGTAGGGGTGTGGATAGGCCGCATTGCCCATGGCTTGTTCGAAGGCATCGATCAAGGCTTCGGCCCGCGCTTGTAATATTTGCGGGAAGCGAACTAGCAAAGGTAACCGCAAACCTTCGCTGGTGGCTTGATTGACCACATCCACTAACGATAAATGGCCGGTCGGTAAACAGGCCATCATCTGCCCTTGCTCATTTATATCGAACAAGCCTTCTGACCAGCGAGGGATGGCGTATCGGCGGTGTGCTTCAGTCATAGGCGCCATTGTAGCCCCCTCTTGATGAGTGAATGATTTCTTTTTCTCACTGATCAAGCCACCCAGCAATTGACTGGACGCAACAGAAGGCCTAAGGTGGAAACCGAAAGCGGGTGTAGTTCAATGGTAGAACCTCAGCTTCCCAAGCTGATGACGTGGGTTCGATTCCCATCACCCGCTCCATTTCAGAAACTCGCCTCCTGTACAATACGGCCATGTCTCATGTGATCCAATTGGCCGCTGGCTGCAGCATTTCAACAGCCTCAAGGAAATTTCTCAAAACACAGCTCGCCGCCCAAGGGTTTCCAAGAGAGGGCCTCATAGAGAGCGGATTAAAGGGCGAGTTTTTTAAGCCTGCGGCGAACCCACTGTTTGAACCAGGCATGAGGGAGCCAGATTTGGTGATGAAGACGGTGACCACTTGCCCACCATTCATCGGCAAACTCCCACCTAAAATTTTTCTATACCAGGCAAACAATTCATCAAGCGAGCCTCCGTTGCTTGTCAAAATGGTGGCTGCCAATTGTCAGTTTGTGCATATGTATCGGGCCAACAAACTGGACCAAGCCCTGTGCTTTTTTCGAGATTTTGGTGAGCAGGCAATGCGCCATCGAGCCAAGGTGGTGAGCGAGGGCTTGGTGAGCAATCAGTTTGGTGCGTGGCGAAAGTCATCTTTGCGTCGTCATTTTGTTTTTCCCAATGAGCAAGCTGAGTTGGTGAGTGAGATCAAGTCGCTAGAAAACATAGACCAGCAGCTGTTAAATTATTTCAAAGACCAAGGCGTACCACTTCATTCGGTGGCTGCAGATGAGTTGCTTCGCTATCAAGCTTCTGACGATCCTGCCGTGTTCGCCAACAGTGTGAGCCAAACGGTGGCGATTTTTGATTTTCTGGGGCTACCAGTGGACAGGGCGTTGTTAGAAGACACCATGAGGCCTGACATCAACATACGGCCACCGCCTTCGCCACACAGCGCACTTGAGTTTGAGCAATTTTCACCCGAAGCGCTGCGTCAGACACTGGTGCATGAAGGGCTTGATAGGTATTGGAGAGAATAATGTTATCGTCCCAACACGACTGGTTTAGTGAGTGGTATCAAGCCGAAGGTGTGGCCCTGTCTTGGACAGTGGAAAGCCACTTGGCGCACGAGATCACCGACTATCAGACCATTGATATCTACAAAACCACCCATTGGGGCAACCTGATGGTGATTGATGGCTGTGTGATGCTCACGAGCCGCGATAATTTTCTCTACCATGAAATGCTGACCCACCCGGCATTGTTCACTCACCCCAATCCCGAGGACGTGTTGATCATTGGTGGCGGTGACTGCGGCACCTTAAAAGAGGTGTTAGCGCACCCAACCGTCGCGTCGTGTACGCAAGTAGAGATTGATGAGCAAGTGACGCGTTTGTCTGAAAAGTTTTTCCCTGAATTGTGCGAGCGCAATCAAGACCCCAGAGCGCATTTGCTGTTTGAAGACGGGCTGGCATATATCCAAGGCCTGAGCCCTGGCAGTGTGGACATCATCATTGTCGATTCCACCGATCCCATCGGACCGGCTGAGGGTTTGTTCGGCCCGCAGTTTGTCCAGGACTGTTATCGGGCACTCAGTGATGGAGGCATTTTGGTCCAACAAAGTGAGTCGCCGCTACTGCACCTGCCTTTGATTGAGGGCATTCGACAGAACATGTCTCAAGCGGGGTTTTCTGATATGGCCACCTTGGGCTTTCCTCAACCGTCTTATCCCTCAGGCTGGTGGTCTGCCACCTTGGCCATCAAGTCAGGCGCCCTAAGCGAGCCCGATCCCGCCCGCTTTAACGCAGCGGGCTTGACCACGCGGTATTACAACCCGAAAGTCCATGTGGGTGCTTTGGCTACCCAACTGGGCCTGATCGAGCGGGGCAAAGACTCAAGCTAAAACCAAAGCTACGAGTCTTCTTTATCCTCTTCATCAGCCTCGCTGCATTCACCGAGTCGGCGGGCCGTGAGATTGACGACCATGGCCATATCACCCAGTGGTGTCGCGACGGTGTTGTTGATCACGCCAGTGGCACGATCACCAAAAAAGTCGATGTCGGCATCGATGGAGAGTTTGGTTCCCTCAGGCCCCTCACACGTCATGACATAGCGCATGCCATCGCGTGAGATGGTTTGGTCATGCACATCACAGCCTTCGAGTGTGAGTCCCAGTAGCACGCCTTCACGAATTTCATCTTCGGTCACACAGTCGGTAAAGACTTGTGTTTCTGGTGAGAAGCTTTCGCCAATGGTCAGTTCGTTGGTGTACTCCCACTCCCCAGGCTCTAGGTTCACGGCCTGTGCCATCGCCAAACTCACACCCAATAGGCTCAAAAAAAGAATAGAAAGAGGTTTCAGCACCCTTGGGTAACTCGCTATATTCATGACAACCCACTCCTGGTTTGTGGTTTAGGGACATCAGGCCCGCCCGGGCCCGACTGACAGGCTTAGTATAGACGCTGCTGGAGGGGTGCTCATGGCCCAAAGGTCATAAGCGCCTCTCTGTCTTCTAATAAAAACCGCGCCTGTGGTCCGAGCGCTTCAGGCGTTTAAAACTCGCCCCGAATCCCAGCGATCACATTTCTGCCTGGCAATGGTGCGTAGTTTTTCAGATAGGAGGTATGAACGCGAGCCTCTTCATTGCCCAAGTTTTTGCCTTCAACAAACACAGACCAAGTCAACCGAGCCGTGTCGATCCGATAGCTCAGTCGGGCATCAATTAAGGCATAGCCATCGGTGGGTGTTTCATTCGGCGCCACACGGTCTTGCGCACTCATTCGCTGATAGGACAACTCGGCAGCCCAAGGCCCTTGATGCCAATCGATGCCCACTTGGAGGCGTTGTGGTGAGATGCGCGGCAAATCGGTGCCATCACTTAACTCACCACGAACCCAGTCTTGGCCGAGATGAAAATCAAAGTCGCCCAAAGGGGTATTGTGGTATTGCCAATGGGCAAGCCACTCAGCGCCATAGAGTTTGGCGTCGTGCTGTGTCGCCAACCGCAGGCCAAAGCCATCGACCATGGCTGCTTGTGGTTGCCAATAAATAAAATCATCGATGGCTTTGTAGAAGGCATTCACTTTAAAGTCAAAATCAGTGCTGTGATGGTGGAGGCCCACATCCCAAGCTTGGCTGGTTTCTTTTCTCAAGTTGGCATCCCCTTGCTCATAACTAAATGTTGCCAAGTGCGCCCCATTGGCGAAGAGCTCACTGGCCGAGGGCGCCCGCTCTGATAAAGCCAAGTGAGCAGTGGCTTGCCAACGGGGGTTGAATCGCCAAATACCGCCAAGGCTAGTCGATGCCACTTGGAAAGACCGGTGATCACGATCAGGCGAAACACCGTGATTGTCATGGTCATCATGAGCGTCGTGGTGATCCTCTAGCCGCAGTTGAGCGTCAATCCGCGTGCGCTCCAGACGGCCGCCCAGACTGACTGTCAGTGGTCCCAGGTTGGTCTCTTGCAAGGTAAAGACAGCCAAGGATTTGGTTTGATTGGGCA
The DNA here is from genome assembly GCA_023258355.1 of Wenzhouxiangellaceae bacterium. Taxonomy (GTDB): domain Bacteria; phylum Pseudomonadota; class Gammaproteobacteria; order Xanthomonadales; family Wenzhouxiangellaceae; genus Wenzhouxiangella. Next base: position 5,662 of record JALQZL010000042.1, read on the forward strand.
CCACATACGCCTCGGCGCCGATTGCATCAAACCGCTCATCGTCCCATTGCACCCCAATGGCGCCGACCCAACCACCGATGGGCACCGTGGCCAGCTCAAGCCTCGCTTGACGGGTCTCGACGTCAAAGCGCGTCCCTTCCATGACAAGGGCCTCTTCGATTTCCTTTTCGACATGGCCGTAGTCATTGAGCCCTAGTCGAAGGGTGGCGCTTGTAATGCCTGGCAGGGGCTCAGCCAACTCACCTTTGAGATCAAACTGCGTCTGGCGCATATCCACCACGGCATACACTTCTTCTTCGCTGTGGTCTTCATCATGCCCTGACTCGTCGTGGCCATCGTCACCGTGTTCATCATCATGGCCATCGTCATGAAAATGGGGGGCTGGGATGCCGTAGTCAGCGCCGTAGTGTCGCACTGAGGCACCGATAAACCCTCGCTCACCAATAAAGCTCAGTCCAAAAGTCGCCGTTTGACTATCGACAAAACTGTTTTCTAATCGGCCGGTGTGTTCCTCATCATGACCCTCGTCGTGGTCATGGTCATGGTCGTTCTCCATGACCAACTCGGCTTCACCGGGGATGTTATAGTCATCGCGCTCACGCCAGCTGCCATCAAGATACCAAGCCCACGGCCCTTGACCAGAACTGAGCGTCATCACGCCCGAGGCACCGTTAGCCACAGTATCACCGCGCACTTCAAAGCCACCAGTGAGTGCCCCATTGGCCCGTTCACTGGGAATGCGTCCATCAATGAGATTGACCACGCCCCCTGCGGCACCTGAACCGAATAACAGCGTGGCAGGCCCCCGCAGAATTTCGATTTGTTCAATTAATAGGGGATCGGTGGCCACAGCATGGTCATCGCTACTGCTCGAGGCATCGCCCAAGTACAAGCTGTCATTCAAGACCCGCACACGATTCCCGCCAAGTCCCCGAATGATCGGCCGTCCAGCGCCAGGACCATAATAAGAAGATTGCACCCCAGGTTGCTTGGCCAGCGTTTCGCCCAGTGTCACACCACGGCGGGCTTCCAAACGCTCACCCGCCAAGACATCCACCGGTTGCGCTGTCTCCAAGGCACTTCTCTCAAGGGGTAAGGCATTGACCACCAACCGCTCCATTGTTTGGGCATGACGCTCAGACGCATCCTCGGTGGCTTCGCGGGTGTTGGGCTCTGTCGGTGCCTCTTGGTTTGCCCACAGTGGGGCACTTAGGCAAAAGCACAGCAAGGATGGGATGGCAACGCTTTTAGGATCAAACACAGTCAACCTCAGTGATCGTTTTTATGGAATGTTATACTATTACAACTCAAGCCACCTTTCAAGCCACCGTCACCCATACCCGATGACCAGAGTTTCGTTAGACTGGAGGTTCAGTCTGATGCGAGGGGAAAGATCATGATTTATCAATGGATGCACCTGACAGGGGCACAGCTTGAGGCCTTGACCGATACCTCAGAAAAAGACGAGGCGGCCGGGCATTGCGTGGCGGTGACTGTTTTAGGTGCGGTGGAGCAACATGGCCCCCATTTGCCGCTGGGCACGGATGTCTTTATTGGCGAGGCGCTCTTAGAACGGGCGTTGGCCTTGCTGGATGAAGAGCGTTCTGTCTTGATGATGCCGACCGTGACAATCGGCGCGAGTGAAGAGCACCTTGATTTCACTGGCACGCTGTCTGTGTCAGCGGCTCATGTCACCGACCAACTCATGGCGCAAGCCAGTGGCTTGGCGCAAGCCGGCATCAATCGCTGGGTTTGGGTGAATGCCCATGGGGGCAATGTCGGTTTGATGGAAAGCGCGGCGCTGACTGCACGCACACAGTTTGGCGTGCTGGTTGCGAAAGCGTATTACCCCAAGTTTGCCCCGATGCCCGATGGGCCATCCGCTCAAGAATTGCGGACAGGCCTGCATGGTGGTGAAGTGGAGACATCGATGATGCTCGCCATTGCCCCTGAGCTTGTGGATCTCAACAAGGTCGCGGATTTCTCACTGGACCAACCCCCTTGGGCGGGCCAAGCCCCTGTGGCTTGGTTAGCGCAAGACTTAAATGATAACGGTGTGGTGGGTCGTGCCAGCTTGGCCAATCCTGCCCAAGGCGAGGCGTTACTCAGACACTATGGTCAAGGCCTTGCCGAGGTGATTGAGGCCATGACCACACGGCCCTTGCCTTACTGATGGCTGTCTAAGACCTCATCTAGCCAGTGCCCGGACCGACGTGCCTTGGCATCTAAATAGCGTCGATTCTCCTTGGTCACTCGACCAAACAAGCTGCCACGACTCATCACTTGAATACCCCCTGCCTCTAACGCGGCGAGTTTAACGGGATTGTTGGTGAGCAAATGAATGGATTGAATCGACAGCGCTCCCAGCATATCGACGGCCACATGGTAGCGCCGCTCATCTTCACCAAACCCAAGCGTTTGGTCGGCGTCGACGGTATCCATGCCTTGGTCTTGCAACTCGTAGGCCCTGAGTTTATTCGCCAGCCCAATGCCACGGCCCTCTTGAGAGAGGTAGAGCAACACACCACCGCCTAACTTGTCGATGGCTTCAATGGCATTTTGGAGCTGCTCGCCACAGTCACAACGTAAACTGCCAAACAGATCACCGGTGAGACAAGACGAATGCAATCGCACAGGCACGGCCTCTGGCCATTGAGCCGCCTCGCCAATTACCACCGCCACATGCTCTCGAAGCCCATCGGCTTCTCGAAATAAAATAAACCGACTCTCTGAGGCATTCGCCAGCGGCACTTTGGCTTCACTGATGCGTTGGACCATGCCTTTGGCCAAATCAGCGCAGCGTTGGGCAGCGTCGGTGGTGACTTTTAATAGTCGACCTTGAGCCAAGGCCTCTTCAATCACAGGCGCCAGGGCCGCATCGATTGGTGCGGTTACCGCTGCTGGCAAAAGCAAGGCTCTGGCCATGAGGGCTAGCGCGGCGACCTCGCTGGCAGTGGCCGGCCTGGGTGAGCCAAAAAGCGTGGCCAAATCTACTTCTGGGGCACTGGCCGCTTCATGAATGGCTTGAAAATCCAAACAAGTGACTTGGGCGTTAAGGATAGGCAAGGCCACAGCCTGAGCTTCGGTCGGATGGTTCAAGGCTTTCAATCGATGCTTTGACATGACCAACGCTGCCTGGGCGTTGGTTAAGTGCTCGGCCAAATCACGATCCATGGACTCGGCCGGATAGACCAAAGTCTGATCGATAACGACCGGGATCCCGCGTCGCAAGTCAAAGATGGCGCGCTCTATTTGATGCATAATTTCTCATTATGACACTGAATCAAGCCCTGTAAACTAAATGACATGAGGCGAGATGGTGTGAATGGGACCGATGAGCAAGGACTGGCCACGGCGAAGCGCTGGCTCTCGTCATTGCCTTCTGTGGGTGTGATCGCGCAACTGGGTCAGAGTTTGGATGGACGCATCGCCACCCCCACAGGCCACTCGCACTATATTAATGGGCCGAGTGCCCGGGCGGTTTTGCATCTTCTGCGGGCGCATGTCGATGCGGTCTTGGTGGGTGTGGGCACCGCCCTGGCTGATCAACCCCAATTGACCACACGCCACGTCGAAGGCCCCGACCCTGTTCGCGTGGTCTTGGACCCGAAAAGCCGCATCAATATCGACAACCCACTGTTCAATGACGATGGGGTGGGGGTGATCCATTGCCATGCATCGGCGCATGCGCCCACCTCGAGGCTGGCCCACGTTGATTATTGGGCTGTGCCTTATCATGACGGCGCTGTGGACTTAGCGACACTCGTGGCCATGCTGGCCGAGCGGGGTTTGGGGCGCGTGTTGGTGGAGGGGGGTCGGACCACCGTCTCCACATTTATTCAGGCCCAATTAATTGATCGGCTGTATCTGATGATCGCCCCGCTTTTGATTGGTTCTGGACCCGTTGGCGTGGCCTTGCCTGCCATCGACCATCTAGACCAAGCGATTCGTCGGACCATGCGAACGACTCAAGTGGATGATGAGTTATTGGTTGAGTTTTCTTTTCGAGAATAATCTGCCACTGAGCGCCACATCAATAGCCCGGGCAAAGCGGTCAGAAAGATCAATAAGCCATAGACCACCGACACCGCCACGCCTTGGGCCGGGTCTAGGCCGAGTAAGCCCCAGCTGGCGGCTGCCGTGGCCTCTCTCAATCCCCAACCGGACACCGTGATGGGCACCACCATGGCCAACAGACAAGGGGGTGCCAACACCATGAGCTCAGCAAAGTCTCGGTCAACGCCCAAAGCCCAGGCTGCGAGTACAAATAACCCCAAATACGCCAGCACAATCACGCCTGAGCTGGTCACTTGGAACGTCAAGCGGGGCCATGGCCAGAACGTGGCTTGTAGAGCACGACCGAACGCACGAAGTCCTCGGCTGAGGAGGTGATTGTGCGACAAGACCCACGCCACCAAAGCGCCCAAGGTCACCACACCCACGCCCAGCCCAATCAGCATCCCTGCCGTGCCAGCTCGTGCGTCGATCAGTGGTTGCCAGGTCTTGGCATTGAACAACACCCCCACCGTCAGTCCCACCAAGACAAGCTGACCAGAAAAACGCTCCACCACCACCGCCGACCACGCCAAGGTGCGTTGATCGGCCAAGTCGCTGTGGCGTTTGGCCCGATAGGCATCCCCAATAACGCCGCCGGGCATCAATTGGTTGATGAGACTGGCCAGATAATATTCTCGAAGGGCTTGGCCATAGGGCAAGGTAAGCCCCAGACAGCGGGCGGTGAATCGCCACCGCCACGCCGAAGCAAAGACCTGTGCGCTGCCAATGACGAGCGCCACACCGACCCAGACCGGATCCAATGAAGACAGTTGGGCGACAAGACGCGCGGGGCCTAGCCAAAGGGCCAGGCCCACCAGCAAGAGGGTACTAATCAGCCAGCGGCTCAGCATACAGATCGGTGTGGCCGACTTCTAAACCAATTTGGCCTTGGTTGAGTGCGGTTTGTCGGTCAACAAACCACACATCAAAAGCATCGCTTTGGTCTGGCAACATGTCGCAGGCAGCTTGATGCCAACCGTTGATCAACCGAAAACCCATGGCTTTGGTGTAGGCACTGCCTGCCAACAGCGTCCACACACTGGTCCGGGTTTGGACTTGATACCCCAAGGATTTAAATAAACGCATTGCCTCATGGACAGCCATCGGGCCTAAGGCCGAGCCATCGCCTAAGCCCTTGTGGCGTCGTTGATGGGCATTGAACGCTTGGCGAATGGTTTCATCCAAAGGGTGTTTGTGGCCTTCGATTTTCCAATGCCCATTGACATTAAGTACCCATAAGGCAGCAGCTTGGATCTCCACCACTTGCTCGACCAAAGCTTCAAGCCAAGACAGGCTCGCCAAATCAAAAAGCGCAGAGGCGGTCACCAAATCGATGGGCCATTGTTGGTGAATGTCTTCAAGGTTCAGAGCATTGAGATCGCAAACCAAAGACTGGATGTGGTGGCCTTCCTCTGCCATTGGCGCCAACACTTTCTCCGCTTGGGCCAGGAGCTTGCTGTCATGATCCACCAAGCGCCAGTGCTGGGCTTGTCCTAGCCAAGGAATGAGGTATTGGGCATTGTTGCCGTGCCCCGCGCCCAAATCGACGATGTTGGCGCGGCCCCGCTGGGCCAACCAATAATTCGCTTCCTCATTTAAGAGGGTGTCTCGCGCTTGGTGGTCGGCTCGGCGTCTGAGTGACAACCACTCAGCATCAAACCACAAATCACTCATACCATCCTCAGTGCGGGCCTTGCCCTTTTGACCATCCTGTCTTTAAGTGTAATTCAAACCCAAAGCCTCGATAAACCCGAGACCTGCCTCGGGCCAATCGCTCAATGTCTCACGCACTTCACCCGCTCGCTTGAGCCACGCTTGCTGACACGCTGGCGTTTCGAACCAGTGTCGCAGTAGGGTCGCCAAGGCTTGGGCATCACCGGCCGGCA
>JALQZL010000043.1:0-8784 GCA_023258355.1 Wenzhouxiangellaceae bacterium
GATCGACGGTGGCCGACTGGCATCAATGTCGGGTTAGCCTTTGTTGACCAGCAGCACATCAAGCTCCGAGTATTTGAACGTGGCGTTGGACCCACGTTGGCTTGCGGCAGCGGCGCCTGCGCAGCGGTAATTGCGTCAGCTCAACCTGGTGATGCCACTCACGACTTCACCATCACCCAGCCCGGCGGAACGCATGTGGTAAATTGGTCTGGTAAATTTTTAGGCGATGACGTGCTCTCATTGGCGGGCGCGGTGTGCTGGGAAGACGAGGGCGTGATGACGAGGGTACTTCATTCATGACAAAGCCGGATTCAAACCCTGAACTGGATAGCGAAACGGTTTCTAAGTGGCTGGAGAGCCATCCAGACTTCTTTCTCAATCACGCCGAGTTAATGAGTGCACTGGTTTGGCCAGATGAGACGGCAACACCTGCTGGTGCAACCTCGATGATGGAGTTCCAATCGCGACGACTGAAGTCTGAGCTATCGAAATTGCGTGAGCAGCTGCAGACGTTGACGCTTGTGGCAAAAGACAATGAGGGATTGATGCTTCGGCTGCATCTAATGACGCTGTCATTGATGGTTCAGCCCGCGCCCCAAGACTTTGTCCTCGCATTATTTTCAACCCTGCGTGAGCAGTTTGGCGCGGATGTTATCGCCCTTCACCTACTGAATCCGGCCGATTCACTCGACGAGCTAGAGAGCGTTTTTTTATGGAGCGCTCAGGACCTCAGCTGGACATCACCTATTGACGGACTACAGACGCCACAGTGTGGTCGCTTTACCCAGCAAAAATTGAATAGTCTCTTTCCTGAAGCGACGTTGAAGATTCAATCAGCCGCTATGGTGCCAATGGCTGGGATAGGCCTACTCGCCATCGGATCAACCGATCAAGCAAAATTCCAACCGCAGATGGGCACTTTGTTTTTGGAACTTCTGGCAACCACCATTGTTCACTGCCTGAGCGCCAATCAATCCCCTACTGATGAGCGAAACTGACCTTTCAATTTCCCATGCGATGTCTGGATTTCTCTCACGAATTGCGAGAGAGGGTGCACTCAGTGAAGCGACGCAACAAGCCTACCGTCGAGATCTCGAAGCCCTGTCGGCATGGTGTGACAAGCAAGCCATTGTCTTAATTGCATCCTTAGACACGTCTGCGCTGAGAGCTTTCGCCGCAGCTGAGCATCGGCGGGGCTTGAGTGCACGCTCAATACAGCGGCGCTTATCTGGGCTGAGGCGCTTTTTTAAAGCGCTTCGACAGCAAGGTCTGATCAAAGGGGATCCAACAGAGGGTATCAAAGCGCCTAAAGTGCGTCGGAAGCTCCCAGAGGCGTTGGATATTGATCAAGTCATGTCACTGTTGAACATTCCAGACACCTCCCTTCTTGGCCTGAGAGACAAAGCCATGCTGGAACTTTTTTATGCCAGCGGCTTGCGAGTCAGCGAATTAAAAGGACTGACCTGGGGTGACTTCGATTTTGAGGAGGGCTTGGTGCGGGTCATGGGCAAAGGAAAAAAAGAGCGGCTCATCCCTGTCGGTAGGTATGCGTTGGAGGCTCTCAGTCATTGGCGTACACAGTTGCCACCAGCGACTCAGGATGTGTTTACCAATCCCCATGGTCGGCCATTGACTGTTAGAGCAATCCAAAAACGAGTGGCCTACTGGTCTCAGAAGCAGGGCCTTGATCAACGGGTGCACCCTCATCAATTGCGACACTCCTTCGCCTCACACATTTTGCAATCGTCGGGGGATCTTCGCGCAGTACAAGAGCTCCTCGGGCATGCCAACCTCTCCACAACGCAAATCTATACTCATCTGGACTATCAGCACCTGGCAAAAGTCTACGACGAGACCCACCCAAGAGCCAAAAAATCCCCGTAGAGCGCTTACAATAGGTTGGATTAGCCACTATCTGCCCCCAGATAAGTCTGAGGCTTGTTGAGTTGGGCATGCAAACTGGGAGAGTTGTTCATGGAGCAGTTCCACGGCACCACCATCGTAGCAGTGCGTCGCCACAATCAAGTGGTGGTGGCTGGTGATGGTCAGGTCACTTACGGTGACACCATCATGAAAGCGCATGCGCGGAAGGTTCGAAAGCTCTATCACAATCAAGTGATCGGCGGTTTCGCTGGCGCGACCGCTGATGCATTCACTTTGTTTGAGCGTTTTGAGACCAAGTTGGAGATGCACTCTGGTCACCTCACCAGAGCCGCAGTCGAGCTTGCAAAAGACTGGCGTACTGATCGGCTTTTAAGGCGACTGGAGGCCTTGTTGGTTGTCGCCGACGCCACAGCCTCTCTGATTATTTCCGGTACTGGTGATGTGATTGAACCGGAGGATAGCCTGATCGCGATCGGCTCAGGTGGTCCTTATGCGCAGGCTGCTGCATCCGCATTGCTGGCACACACACAATTGGATGCTAAGACAATTTGCTCAGAGGCCTTAAAGACAGCCGCCGACATTTGTATTTACACCAACCATAACTTCACCATTGAGACACTGGAGATCACTTAGTCTATGTCGCACATGACTCCTCGCGAAATTGTCCAAGAACTTGACCGGCATATCGTTGGACAATCGGAGGCCAAACGTGCCGTCGCGATTGCACTTCGAAATCGCTGGCGCCGCATGCAAGTGGACGAATCTCTCCAAAGTGAGATCACACCAAAAAATATCTTGATGATTGGGCCCACAGGCGTGGGCAAGACAGAGATCGCCAGACGCCTAGCAGCCTTGGCAGGATCACCATTTATCAAGGTGGAGGCCACCAAATTTACAGAAGTGGGTTATGTCGGTAAGGATGTTGAATCCATCATCAGAGACTTGGTTGAAACCTCAGTCAAAATGGCCCGTGAGGATGCCATGAAAAAAGTGCGTGCCAAAGCTGAGGATGCCGCCATTCAGAGGGTCGTCGACATCATGCTACCCAAGCGTCAGTCGTCAGGTTTTGCCAATGCGCCAGAGACAGAGGAAGACAGTCAAGCGCAAACCAGAAAAAAGTTACTCGATCGCCTTCTCAATGGAGAGTTGAACGAAAAGGAAATTGAAATTGATCTTCAAATGAATTTGGGGGTTGAGATCATGGCACCACCCGGCATGGAGGAAATGACGGGCCAACTTCAACAAATGTTTTCAAACCTCTCTGGGCAAAAAAAACAAAAACGCAAGCTCAAAGTGAAAGACGCCATCCCCGTTTTAATTGAGGAAGAGGCCAATCGTCTCATCAATGATGAAGAGGTGAAGCAATCTGCGCTGACGATGGCCGAGAACAATGGCATCGTGTTCATCGATGAGATTGACAAGGTGGCGCGTCGGTCTGATGCATCCACCAGTGGTGAGGTGTCTCGCGAGGGGGTTCAACGAGACCTGTTGCCTTTGGTCGAAGGCTCGACGGTGAATACCCGCTATGGCGCGATCAAGACAGACCATATTTTATTCATTGCCTCGGGCGCCTTCCATGTGGCTAAGCCATCTGACTTGGTGCCTGAGCTGCAAGGTCGCCTTCCGATTCGAGTTGAACTGAGCGCATTAGGTGTCGAGGACTTCAAGCGCATTCTCACAGAACCCAGCGCCTCTTTGATTACCCAATACAGAGCCCTGCTAGCCACAGAAGGCATTGATATCACCTTCGCCGATGATGCCATCACGAGGCTTGCGGAGATGGCGTTTTCTGTGAATGAACACACAGAAAATATCGGCGCGAGACGTCTCCACACCCTACTTGAGCGTCTGCTGGAGAACATTTCCTACAGCGCGCCGGATGCAGCCGATAAATCCTTGTTGGTCACAGCCAGCTATGTCGATGAACATTTGCAGAGCTTGACCGAAAATGAAGACTTGAGTCGGTATATCCTGTAGCCATGCCAGACACGCATTCACAAACTGCCCAGCCGACCATTCAGTTTTCTGATGTCTCCCTCACGTTGGGGGGACGCAAAATCCTCGAGAAACTGGACTTGGCAATCCCTCAAGGTCAAGTGACGGCGATTATGGGGCCCAGTGGCGCTGGGAAAACAACCCTACTGCGGCTCATCACAGGACAACTCAAGCCCGACACTGGTCGTGTTTTAGTCAATGGGACGGCGGTGAATGAATTGTCACCCAAAGCACTCAACAGCTATCGCAAACAGTTGGGGGTCTTACTTCAAAATGGTGCCCTGTTCACCGATCTGACCTGTTTTGACAACGTTGCCCTACCCCTTCGTGAGCACACAAATCTGCCAGAGTCTTTGATCAAGAATATTGTGTTGTTAAAGCTCCATACAGTCGGGCTTCGGGGAGCAGCGCATCTTTACCCGCGTGAATTATCTGGTGGCATGAACCGCCGCGTGGCCATGGCGCGGGCCATGGCGATGGATCCCCAACTGATGCTTTACGATGAGCCCTTCGCAGGACTTGACCCCATCTCCATGGGAATCTCCCTACGGCTCATTAGGCAAGTCAATGAAGCCCTTGGCATGACCAGCATCGTGGTGACTCACGATGTGCACGAGGTCAGGCAGCTGGCCCATCAAGCCTGCATTATTGCGAACGGGCATGTTATCGCCTTTGCGCCACCTGAAACATTGCAAGAGGATCCAGAGCCTTTGGTTCAACAGTTCATGCAGGGGCTCCCTGATGGCCCAGTCGCTTTTCATTACCCAGGCCCTAGCCTAGAGGCTGACTTTTTGGACGGGGATCAGCACTGATGATCAAACCACTCCAAGAAATGGGTAAAGCGGTCGTTTTTCTCGGTCAAGCCATCAGCCGGATGAGGCTAACATCTCTTCAGTTTGGAGAGACGCTACGTCAAATTTATTATGCCGGAGCGCGATCGCTTGTCATCATTGTGACCTGCGGGTTTTTCGTTGGATTGGTCCTTACCCTGCAGACCTACGATACCTTGACTCGGTTCGGTGCGGCTGACGCAGCCAGCACGGTCCTGGCGCTGTCACTGTTTCGTGAGCTCGGCCCAGTGCTCACCGCCATTTTATTTGCTGGGCGCGCTGGCACCTCCATCACCGCTGAAATCGGCCTGATGCGTGCCACAGAGCAACTCGATGCACTCGACTTGATGGCCATTGATCCCATGGAGCGAATTGTGCAGCCAAGACTCATCGCCGGATTGATTGCCGTCCCAGCATTGGTCATTATTTTCAACATGATGGCATTACTCGGTGGGGTATTCTTTGCTGTTTTTGTCATGGGCAACGACCCAATGAGCTTTTGGGGCAACATGCAAAACTCAGTGGAGCTTGGCCGTGATTTTCTCCATGGTCTCGGCAAATCCATTGGTTTCGGTTTCCTGGCAGCTTGGCTCGCGGTTTACTTTGGATGGTCAGCCAAAGCCACTTCCGAGGGTGTTGCCTTGGCCACCACACAAACCGTGATCGCTACCGCTATTTCTGTCCTTGTTCTTGACTTTGTGTTGTCAGCATTCATGCTGTAATTGAAGGTGACTATGAAATCATCTAACCAAATAGAAATTACTGCCGGCATCTTTTTAGCCTTGGCCATTGCCGCACTCATTTTTTTGGCCCTGCAAGCCACTGACCGGGGGGTGGTATCCGGTGGCAGCTATGAAATTAGTGCGAGTTTCACCAACATTGGTGGCCTAAAACCAAAAGCCGTCGTTAGCTTGGGTGGTGTCTCCATAGGCACGGTCGAACGCATTGAGCTTGACCCCATCAGTTTTGAAGCCAAAGTCTTCATGCAGATATCAAATGATTATGCTGACTTACCTGAGGATACCTCGGCCTCTATCCTGACCGCGGGCATCTTGGGCGATCAGTATGTGGGATTGGAACCTGGTGGGTCACCCATTGTGCTCGAAGATGGTGACCAAGTGCTCTTAACAAATTCAGCGATGGTTCTTGAACAACTCATTACCAAGTATCTACTCAGCGGAGACGCACAGGAATGAAGCCCAGCTTTTGGTATCCCCTCATCATTGCTCTGGTTTGCCTTTTCGCCGGGAACTCACAGGGCATCGCTCAGTCGCCACCCGATCAGCTGATCATGGAGCTCACTGATGAGCTCTATGAGCTGGTGGATGGGCAACGAGAAGCCTACCGTGCTGATCCAAGCTTACTCAAGACAGAAGTGGACGGTCGCATGCGCCAGCACGTGGATACTCAATATTCAGCACGACTCGTCTTGGGGCGTTATGGCCGAGGTTTGGCGCCCGAGAAAATCACTGCTTTCGCTGATGCGCTAGGAAGCTCCTTGATGGATCAATACGCCACCAGGCTACTCGACTTCGACCGTGGCAATACCGTTGAAGTGCTGCCCTTCGAGAAAGATCAAGACCCTCGGAGAACCCGGGTAAGAACGCGACTTAAGCTTGACAGCGGTTCTTTTATGCCCGTGGATTATGTGTTGCGTCTGGTTGACGGTCAATGGTTGGTATTTGATGTCATTGTGGAAGGCATTTCCTACGTGGCCACTTTCCGAAATCAAATTGGTGAGCAAATTGCCCAAGAAGGATTCGAAGCCACGCTCGCCAGACTGCAGGAAGGTCAACTCTCACTGTCTGCAGAGGGCACATGAACTCGATGGAAAATCTTCAACTAGAAGGGCCTTTAACCTCCGCCGAGGTGTGTCGCTGGCATACACAGCTGATGGGCTCAGCCATGCAAGGTCTGCCGAATGTTGTGTATCTTTCACAGGTGACACGTTGCGACTCTAGTGCGCTTGCCTTGCTCGTAGCCCTTCAGTCTAAAGCCACCAAACAAAGCCACCATTTAACTTTCGAAAACCCGCCTCAGGCACTCAAAACACTGGCGATGTTGGGCGGTGTTGATGGCCTTTTAGGGTGGGAATCCACCGAGCATGAGAGCTGAGGAGCATAACCAGATGACACCAGAGCGCCTTATCAAGCTAACCATTGTGTGCTTACTGGCTTCTCAGTGCATTGCCTGCGCAACCGTCCCCTCAAACTCGGCTGATGTAGGCCCATCCGTGGCTGAGTCCGATCCTTGGGAGCCCTTCAACCGCTCCGTTTATGCCTTCAACAATCAGGTTGATAGCATTGTCTTGCGTCCACTGGCTCAGACCTATGACCAAATAACGCCGAGGCCAGCCAAACGTGGTGTCAGTAATTTCTTTGATAATTTGACCTCACCATGGATCACTGGTCAGCTTCTTTTACAGGGTAGATTTCGGGACGGCTCTGAGCAGTTTGGTCGTTTTTTCATTAACACTGTTTACGGTGTGGGTGGTTTATTTGACATGGCAGACAGGCATCAACTGCCTAACCATGAGACCGATTTAGGGGCCACATTGGCTAAATGGGGTTGGCAAGAGTCACGCTTTGTCATGTTGCCACTGCTTGGCCCATCCACCCTGCGAGATGGCCTCGGTCAGATCACCGAAATTCTGGTAGAACCAATGGATCAGGAGTTAAGAAAAAGAACAGGCCCTGGGGTAACGGCCCTGGATGTGGTTCAAACTCGCTCTGGTTTTCTGGGCATGGATGAAACCATCGCGGAGTCTTATGATGCGTATGCATTCATTCGTGATGGCTGGTTGCAACGAAGGCAATATCAACTCTACGGTGAAGAAACCGCACTCCCCGACTACGATGACTTTTTAGAGGAAGACGATGGCTCATTCTCTCCCTGAGGCCACACTCGCACATTGGCAGAGCACGCTGGAGCAGATCCGTCATGACGGGCTGTATAAGGAAGAGCGCGAGATCATAACGCCGCAACGGGTAGAAATTACAACTTCTGAGGGTGCAAACGTCCTCAACTTTTGTGCTAACAATTACTTGGGACTCGCCGACCACCCTGACCTCATTAACCGTGCCAAAAAAGCTTTGGATGACTATGGGTTTGGACTGGCTTCTGTTCGTTTCATTTGTGGAACGCAAACACCGCACCATGAACTCGAGAAGACCATTGCTGATTTCTTGGCGCAAGAGGACAGCATTCTGTATGCGGCCTGCTTCGATGCCAATGGTGGTCTGTTCGAACCACTGCTGGACGATCAAGACGCGATCATCTCAGACCAACTCAACCATGCCTCCATCATCGATGGCATCCGTCTGTGCAAGGCTGAGCGTCATCGCTATGCCAATGCTGATATGAATGCGCTCGAGGACTGTCTTAAAGCCACCCGCCACAAACGAACACGCCTCATTGCTACCGATGGCGTTTTTTCTATGGATGGCACCATCGCCCCACTTGATGAGATCACTGCCTTGGCGGAGCAATACGATGCTTTGGTGATGGTAGATGACTGTCACGCGACTGGGTTCTTGGGGCCAAAGGGCAAAGGTTCAGGGGAGTATCACAATGTCATGGACAAGATTGATATCGTGACTTCGACGCTGGGAAAAGCAATGGGCGGTGGCATGGGTGGCTTTACAGCCGCCTCCAAGCCCGTCATCGAACTGCTCAGACAACGATCTCGGCCCTACCTATTTTCCAATTCGTTAGCACCCGCCCTAGTGGCCGCTGCCCAGGCAGCCTTTGAACTCATCCAAAATTCAGATGAGCGACGCCAAACATTGGTAAGAAACACTCAGTTTTTCAGGAAAGCGATGGTCGATGCGGGTTTTGATGTCAAGCCAGGAAGTCACCCCATCGTCCCGATCATGCTCTACGACGCTCAGGTGGCCCAAAAGATGGCTCGATCGCTTCTTGATGAGGGCATTTATGTGATTGGTTTCTTCTATCCTGTCGTGCCCAAAGGTGAGGCAAGAATACGCACGCAAATTTCAGCAGCACATACCCAAGACCACCTAGAAAAAGCAGTGGCGGCATTCACCCGTGTAGGAAAGCGTCTGGGTGTTTTGTG
>JALQZL010000043.1:8794-11449 GCA_023258355.1 Wenzhouxiangellaceae bacterium
ACCTCATCATCATTGGGGCTGGGTTTGGCGGCATTGGTCTTGGCCTAAAGCTCAAAGAAGAAAACAAAACTCGCTTTGCTATTTTAGAGGCCGAATCAGGCATTGGCGGCACTTGGTGGCTCAACCGCTATCCCGGTTGCGCCTGCGATGTGCAGTCGCACCTATATTCGCTATCATTTGCGCCGAATCCTGATTGGAGCCGTCATTTTCCAAGTCGCACAGAGATCCAACAGCACTTGGAAAAGACGGCCAGAGAATCCGGGCTATCTGAGCACATTGAACTCAACACGCGTGTCGAGCAGGCGCAATGGGATGAATCACTGTCTGTATGGCATGTCACAGATTCATCTGGACGCACCAGAACAGCAAGAAATTTGGTGGGTGCCACAGGCGGATTGGCCCGCCCTGCCTGGCCCGACATAAAAGGGATGGAGACATTTAAAGGCCGTCTGATTCACTCGCAACATTGGCCCGATGATCTCAACATTGAAGACCAACATGTTGCGGTGATCGGCACAGGTGCCTCAGCGGTCCAGTTCGTTCCCCATTTGGCAGCCAAGGCAAAAACTTTGAGTGTCTTTCAGCGCACACCCAATTGGATTTTGCCCAAACCCGATCGAGCGATCTCGCCTACCCTAAAAAAACTATTTCGCCAATTTCCTCCCTTTCGGCTGTTGTGGCGGCTTGCGCTATTTACCCTATTGGAGACACGGCTCCCTGCTTTTACCCGATATCCCTTTTTGTCCGCTGTCCACAGGCGAAAGGCCCGTCGACATTTAAGAGCGCAAGTCAATGATCCAGAGCTCGTCGAAAAACTGACGCCAAATTACCCGATGGGCTGCAAGCGTGTGCTGATGTCGAACGATTACTATCCCGTGTTCAATGAACCGCATACTCATTTGGTCACCGAGCGCATTGAAAGAATCACCCCAGAGGGCATCATCGACCAAAGTGGCCATCTCCATGTTGCAGATATCATCGTGCTCGGCACAGGGTTTCAAGCAACCAGTCCGCTGCCAGAAAATTTCATTATCGGCAAACACGGCCAGGACTTAGCCAAAATGTGGGCCGAAGGGCCCGAGGCACACAAGGGAATTTCGGTGCATGGCTTTCCCAATTTTTTCTTGATGCTGGGACCGAATACCGCATTGGGCCACAACTCGGTACTCCTTATGATTGAGGGGCAGATTCGCTACATTCTCAGCGCCCTGAGTCAACAGGCTAAGCATGGGTGGCGTCGTATGGAGGTCCAACAAGCCTCTCAGGAGGCGTGGAACCGTAAGCTTTCGACCACGCTTGGGCGCTCTGTGTGGAGTTCAGGGGGCTGTCAAAGCTGGTATCTTCATCCGGTCAGCGGCAAGAACACAACGCTGTGGCCACACACCACCATCTACTACAAACGCCTGACTGCAGCGCTTGATCCAGCGGAATATGCTTGCGAATAGTGCTAGCATAGGTCTGTTGATAACCTTAGTTTGGTAGGCAATGCAACCTTTCTTAAGTGCAGCCCAAGTCACTTTCCATCGACACAATGAGCGTGTCTTCCATCCTGTCAATCTGACTTTGTCATCGGGTGAAATCGCCCTGATCACGGGTGAAAATGGGTCAGGTAAAACGACACTCATTCGAATGCTTTCAGGTATTGTGGCGCCGTCAGAAGGCCAGATCGACTGCTCGTGCATTCGCTCGTTTATTGGCCATGAACCCGCAGTTAAGTCTGAACTAAGCTGCATTGAAAATTTAGCGTTTTTTCAACGCTTCTACCCGCAGTCACACGGGCACATGCGACACCCCATCCTCGATGCGCTAAAGCGCGTTGGACTGGGACATCGGATGCACCATTTGGCTGGCCAGCTCTCAGCTGGTCAACGCCGCCGACTGGGTTTGGCCCGTCTCTTGGTGGCACCGTCAGACGTTTGGCTCCTAGATGAGCCCTACACAAGCTTAGATGCTTCAGGATGTGAGTGGGTAGATCAACTACTGGCTGATCATCTAACATCAGGCGGCGCTGCGATCGTCACTGCCCATCAACGCCAGCCCAAACTACCAATGACAGCGCATGCCTTGCCCATTACAGCTTGGGAGCCTGCCCTGACATGAAAAAGAATCATCCGCTGGTTGCCCTTTTACATCGAGACTTGAAGCGAAATCTGCGCCTCGGTGGTCAAACACTACTACCGCTGGTGTTCCTATTCGCTGTTGTCGCGATGATTCCACTGGGGATTGGGTCTGGTCCAAATCTTTTAAGTGAAATCTCAGCTGGGATGATCTGGGTAGCTGCCCTACTGTCTGGGCTGCTTGCTTTAGATGGCTTGTTTAAGCCAGACCTCCTAGACGGCACCCTTGAACAATGGTGGGTCGGCGGTGATCAGCCTGTCGTGGGACTGGTCACCATGCGAATCCTATCTCATTGGATAACGACCGCGGTGCCCTTGTTGCTGTTTACGCCACTGGCTGCACAGATGCTTTTTCTGCCCAATGAAGTGCTTGGCCTTCTGCTAATCACCCTAGTGCTTGGCACGCCCACAATCTCTTTGGTGGGTGCGCTCGCCGCCGCACTCACTTTAGGCCTTCGGCAAGGCAGTGCATTGCTGGGTATTTTGGTCTTTCCGTTGATTGTGCCCGTGCTAATCTTTGCCACAGGTGCGGTGTCTG
>JALQZL010000044.1 GCA_023258355.1 Wenzhouxiangellaceae bacterium
CGTTAACACCACAGCACGCGGCGGTGCTTTGTGCAGTGTCTCTAAGGTTTCGGTTAATTCCTGAACCAATTGGGCATTGAAGGCGTTGTGGACATGTGGGCGATTCAAAGTCAGCGTGACAACGCCGCTCGGATCACGATCCAACAGTAAGTAGGGCTCAGTCTTTTTTTCTGGACACACGAGCGAGGTCTCCCTTACATCCGAAAAATGCCATAGTCCATGGCACGCTGATCTTTAAATAACCGCCCCTGCCAAGCAATGCCTAGCGCCAAACCCAGTGTACGGCGGGTATCGACAGGATCAATGACGCCATCATCCCACAGACGGGCACTGGCGTAGTAGGGATGGCCTTGGCGTTCATAGGTCTCAAGGATCGGGGCTTTGAACTCGTCCTCGGCCTCGGCAGACCAAGTCTCTCCCTTGAGCGTCATCGCATCACGTTTAACCGTTGCCAGGACACTGGCTGCCTGTTCACCGCCCATCACAGAAATTCGGGCATTGGGCCAGCTCCACAAGAACCTTGGCTGATAAGCACGACCACACATGGCGTAGTTGCCTGCGCCAAAGGAGCCACCGATGATGACAGTAAATTTGGGGACGCGGGCATTGGCCACGGCTGTGACCATTTTGGCACCTTCTTTTGCAATACCCCCTTGCTCATAGGTTTTACCCACCATAAAGCCAGTGATGTTTTGAAGAAAGACCAAAGGGATGTCTCGTTGGTTACAAAGCTCAATAAAATGCGCCCCCTTTTGTGCCGACTCGCCAAACAAGATCCCATTATTGGCCACAATTCCGATGGGGTAGCCACATAAGTGGGCAAAGCCACAGACCAGTGTGGTGCCATACCGCGCTTTGAATTCGACGAAGCGCGACGCATCCACGAGGCGCGCAATGATTTCTCTCACTTCATAGGGATAGCGGGTATCTGTTGGCAAAATGCCATAGATTTCGCCAGGGTCAAATAAAGGCTCAAGCGCTGGTTCAGGCGGGGGTGGTGTCTTGGGTCGATTGAGATGCAAGACCAAGTCTCTGGCAATGGCTAACGCGTGCTCATCGTTATCTGCCAAATGATCGGCCACACCGGATAATCGGGTATGGACATCACCGCCACCGAGTGTTTCAGCATCAACCTCTTCACCTGTGGCGGCTTTCACCAAAGGCGGGCCGCCAAGAAAGATCGTGCCTTGATTCTTAACAATGATGGCCTCATCACACATGGCCGGCACGTAGGCACCACCAGCCGTGCAGGAGCCCATGACAACAGCAATCTGTGGGATATTCAGAGCAGATAAGCGTGATTGGTTATAAAAAATCCGTCCAAAGTGGTCACGATCGGGAAAAACCTCATCTTGTAGCGGTAAAAAAGCCCCACCTGAGTCCACCAGATACAGGCAAGGGAGATGGTTCTCAAGCGCAATTTCCTGTGCCCGCAGATGCTTTTTCACAGTCATGGGATAGTACGTGCCCCCTTTGACCGTCGCATCATTGGCCACCACCATACAAAGCTGTCCGTGGATGCGTCCAACACCAGCGATGACACCCGCACCAGGCGCTTGGTCTTCATACAAGCCGTACGCTGCCAACGGAGCGATCTCTAAAAATGGGCTGCCGGGGTCTAAGAGTTGGTCAATACGCGCCCTCGGAAGCTGCTTCCCCCGTGCCACATGTTTGTCCCGAGCTGCCGCTGGTCCCCCTTGAGCCAGCGCCTCACGAAGCTCACGAAGCCCCTGAGCCAGCGCACGGTGATGGCTGTCTTGTGCCTCAAACGTCGCATCCATTGGGTTTATTTTTGTTGTGAGCTCAGCCATATCAGGTCCCTTATTTGGGTGGCTAACATAGGGGTTTCGGTGATATTCGGACCACCCTCGGCTCATTTTAGCCTGATTTGATCCGCCAAAGCGCCGAGATTGGGTGGGCTGGCTGGTCAGTTAGCACCCCAGATCACTTGTCATGGCGACCTCCGAAGGGCTACAATAAGGGGCTAAGGTCGTGCGATCGGGGCTTTTGCTCTAAGACTGTTCATCTTGCGAAGGCTCACTTTGAGCAGCCAGTGAGTGCTTGAGCAGGCTTTAAGGAAAAGCCCGATCGTGAATTTTGAGTAACCATGTAACTGGGCTGGAGAGCGAGTAAGCCATGTCATTGACTGCAGAGAAAAAAGCAGAGGTGGTCAAAACCCACCAACTGTCGGAAGGCGATACAGGATCCCCTGAGGTTCAAGTTGCCCTGCTGACAGCGCGCATTGAGCACCTAACAGAGCATTTTGCTGAGCACAAGAAAGACCACCACTCACGTCGGGGTCTTTTGAAGCTGGTCAACCAGCGTCGCTCTTTGCTCGACTATGTGAAGAAGAAAGATGTCCAACGCTATCGAGAGTTGATTGAGCGTTTGGGCCTGCGTCGTTAAGATTCGGTCTTTTTGTTATCAGAAAGTTTCAAAGCACCCCGGCAGCCACAGCTGTCCCGGGGTGCTTTGCATTGAATGAAAGAAAATTGGAGTCTCCAAAGTGAAGAAACACACGAAAACCTTTAAGTTTGGCCAACACGATGTGACCATCGAAACAGGCCATGTTGCCAGACAGGCCGATGGCGCTGTTTTGATCAATATGAATGACACGGTCTTGCTGGTGACTGCGGTTGCACGAAAAGAAGCCAAGCCTGGTCAGGACTTCTTCCCACTGACTGTCAACTATCAAGAGAAATTTTACGCAGCGGGTAAGATCCCAGGTGGTTTCTTCAAACGTGAGGGACGTCCGACTGAGAAAGAAACACTCACCTCAAGATTGATTGATCGCCCCATTCGTCCTTTGTTCCCTGATGGGTTCTACAACGAAATTCAGGTGATTGCCACTGTGATGTCCTCAAATCCTGAGGTCGACGGTGATGTGCCAGCGATGTTAGGTGCTTCGGCAGCCTTGGCGATTGCTGGTGTTCCGTTCCAAGGCCCTGTAGGCGCTGCGCGAGTCGGTTTCATTAATGGCGATTATGTTTTGAATCCAACCCAGAGCCAGTTGAAAGACTCCCGCCTTGACTTGGTCGTGGCTGGGACATCCAAGGCGGTGCTCATGGTTGAATCTGAGGCAGATTTGCTCACCGAGGAAGAAATGCTGGGTGCGGTGACCTTTGGGCATGATCAAATGCAAGTGGCGATTCAAGCCATTGCAGAGCTGGCAGCTGAGGCAGGCAAGCCTGCTTGGGATTGGTCACCGACACCTGAGCCCGAGGGCGTGGCAGATAAGGTCAAAGCCATGGTCGGGGAGGGCTTGGCCCAAGCCTATCAGCACAGCGATAAAGTCCAAAGACATGAAGCGATCAATGCGCTGAAAAAGCAGGTCATCGAGAACTTGTGCGGTGAAGATAATCCTGACGCACTCGATGCGGGTGAAGTGGCTGATGCTTTTTATGCCATGGAAAAATATTATGTTCGTGATCGCATTCTTTCCGGTCAGCCCAGAATAGATGGGCGCGATTTAACGACTGTTCGCCCATTGGATATGCACACAGGCGTTCTTCCAAGAACACATGGGTCTGCGTTGTTCACACGAGGTGAAACTCAGGCAATGGTGGTGGCGACTCTGGGGACAGGTCGTGATGCTCAAATCATTGACGCCATCGAGGGTGAGTACAAAGACAGCTTCATGCTGCATTACAACTTCCCACCGTTTTGTGTCGGTGAAACCAGCTTTATGCTCGGACCCAAGCGCCGTGAGATCGGTCATGGTCGCTTAGCCAAGCGTGCCTTGGTCGCTGTGGTGCCAAAGCCAGAGGATTTTCCCTATGTCCTGCGTCTCGTGTCTGAGGTGACCGAGTCTAATGGCTCGAGTTCCATGGCCAGCGTGTGTGGTGGGTCATTGGCGATGATGGATGCCGGGGTACCCATCAAAGCACCAGTTGCTGGGATTGCCATGGGATTGATCAAAGATGGGGATCGGTTTGCTGTGTTGAGCGATATCCTCGGTGATGAAGATCATCTAGGCGATATGGACTTTAAAGTCGCTGGTTCAGAAGAGGGTGTCACTGCGTTGCAGATGGACATCAAGATCGATGGCATTACCAAAGAGATCATGCAAGTTGCCCTTAACCAAGCCAAAGAGGGTAGAAAGCATATCTTGGGTGAGATGAATAAATGCATCGACAAGCCAAGAGAAGAGATGAGCCAGTATGCGCCTCGTCTGTTCACAATCAAGGTCCATCCTGACAAGATCCGTGATGTGATCGGCAAAGGTGGTGCAACCATTCGTGCCATCACAGAAGAGACCGGCACCACGATTGACATCCAAGATGATGGAACCGTCACCATTGCCTCAGTGAACAAAGAAGCAGCAGATGATGCACGTCATCGTATTGAGCAGATCACTGCAGATGTTGAAGTCGGTGCCATTTATGAAGGAACGGTCACTAAGATCATGAACTTTGGTGCTTTTGTCACGATCTTGCCTGGCAAGGATGGTCTGGTTCACATCTCTCAGATCTCAGATGAGCGTGTGGAGAATGTCTCTGATGCGTTGTCTGAGGGAGACAAAGTCAAAGTTCAGGTGCTTGAAGTGGACAAGCAAGGACGGATTCGCCTGTCTATGAAATCACTGAAACAAGGTGGTTCAAGCGAGTCTGGTTCTGAGTAAACAATGAACCTTGCAGTGCCTATTTCTCCGGGTGAGCTGATCGATAAGCTCACCATTTTGGAGATCAAGCAGGCACGGATTGATGATCCGGCTAAAGTGAAGAACATCGAGCATGAGCTCGGTGTTCTGTTGGGTGTGTGGAGGACCGCAGGCCTAGGCTCACCACAGATCGATGAACTCAAGGCAGCCCTGAAAAAAATCAATGAATCGTTGTGGGAGATTGAGGATGCCATTCGTATCCTCGAGTCCAAGGCTGATTTTGGTGCTGAATTCATCACCTTGGCACGGTCGGTCTATCAGACCAATGATCAGCGGGCTGAGATTAAAAAAGAAATTAATCAACTGCTTGGATCAGCGCTGGTTGAAGAAAAATCCTATGCTCCCTATTGAGGGCTTTATTCAGGGTGTGGGTTTAGACCAGTAAAGCTTTTAGTTTCTCAATCACTTGGCCTGGCTCAATCAGGGCCATGACGCCTGGTTTCTCGATCCTCGCATTCCATTTTAGTTGCTCGGCTTCTCGGCCCATGAAGGTCTGGGCGGCGGCTGAAAAGGCATCCACGCAAGATGATTGTGATGCCCAAGGCCCTGAGCTTGCTACCCGAGTAGCCGCATATAAACCCACCACTGAGGTCCCATAACCATCAGCAATATGAGCTGGTCCAGAGTCGGGCGTTATCAGCACACAAGCTCGCTCAAACATCGCCAATGCTTGCTCTAGGGTGTCTTGTCCAATGAGATTGGTCACAGACTGCGTCATCGCCGATTCAATGGCTTGTCCCATCTCGATTTCTTGGGCGCTCGGGCCACCCACCAGGATCACGGGGCGATGAGTAACAGAGACAATCCAGTCAGCCACAGCAGCATATCCCTTCACGGTCCAATTTCTCAGGGCGTGGGAAGAGCAGGGAGAAATAAGCACAGCATGTTTGGCTTTGGGTTGATGCTTCAATGCATAAGCACGAGCCTCATCGCTCACAGGTATCTGGCGATCTGCCCCTGAGAGCGTCAAGTGAGGTTGGCCGAGAAGATAAGGTGCGAATGCATAAATAGCCTCCGCCTGATGGGTGGCTGGCGTCAACGTAATGTCTTCTTGGATGAATAGATGATGACCCTCTGCCGCATAAGGGCGGTCAAACCCAATGCGTCTTTTTGCACGCACGGCCAGGCTCAAGAGATTAGCGCGCACCGAGGTCTGAGCCAAAATCAGGGCATCAAAGTGGATGAGTTTTAGTTCTTCTCGGATGTGAAGGAAGCTTTTTAGATTCTTAGATTTGTCATAAACAACAAAACGAATACCTTCAAGCCGCTCGACGAGGCCGATTTCTTTACTGCCAATGATCCATGTGAGCCTGGCATTGGGACAATGCTGTTGAAGCGTTTTGACTAAGGGGACAGCATGGGAGACATCGCCCAAAGCAGACAGCCGAATGAGGCAAATCTCGCGTAGTTCGGCTACCGACTTCACTTGGCTAGTGGCCTGAGTCCCAGATGGACTGACGCGCCTGCGTCTCAGCGAAAGCCAGCCAAGCCTCGGCAGTTTCCTTGGGGGACTCAAGCATGGGCAAGTGGCCAATCTTGGGCATAACGATCAAATGCGCATTGGGCATCAGGTTTTGAATGATCTCGCCGCCTTGGTAATGCAAGACCTGATCACTTTCACCCCACACGATTAAGGCAGGTGTTTGCAGGCCATCGGCCATGGTCTCAAGTGGTGCGGAGTCATTGAGCATCGCATCGAAGATGCCAAGGCTCCTGTGTGATGTTTGACTTGCGCGCCGTGCCAAGAATCGAAGCAGTGGCGTGGGTGTCCATGGTGGATTGACAAAGCAGTAGCCCAAGAGACGTTTAAAGTCAGCATAATCCCTGACGACCAAAGGGTTATGCCGGTCCTCACTGACCTCTTGCAAGACGGGGGAGAGTGGCGCTGTTCGTACGCCACCCGGTGCCAGTAGCCATAGCCCACGGACTCGGTCTGGTGCTAAACGTGCCATGGCGGTAGAGATGTAACCACCCATTGAATTGCCACCTAAGTAGAAATGATCAATCTTTTGATGAGCCAGCCAAGCCAGCAATCTCTGTGCAATATCCTCAATCCGATGACTGATGGTCTCATCGCACTCAGTCTCCCCAAAGCCGGGAAGGTCGGGGGCAATAATCCGAAAGTGCTGCTTCAAATGGCGTGCTGTGCGCGCAAAGTGATAGGCATCCCCATTAAAGCCATGCAGTAAGACGAGCGTTTCCCCATGACCACCTTCTAGATAATGCCAATCGACCCCATCATACCGTGCGCGTTTCTCATGCAACCCACCTGTGTACCGTTCAAAGGCCTGAGCCAGTCGTGCCACGGGAGTCACCCAAACATGAGCGAACAGCCATCCCAGAATGCAGATGGCGAGCAAAAGCGTGAGCCAGTAGAGGTTGATGCCCATCATGTCAGTCAGCATAACGCAATTCAGTGGCCATCTTCATTCCCCGGCACAGGATCCTCGCCACCGGCGCATAGCGGATGGCACCGTGCGATCCGCTTTATGGCCATCCATCCACCCCGCCAAGGGCCATATAAATCAATGGCTTGCTCCGCATAGGCAGAGCATGTCGGGGTGAAACGACACTGTCCCCCAATCCATGGCGAGAGTAGGTAGCGATAAATTTTTATCAATCGGTGAAGAAGACTTGTCAGAGACATGGGGAAAGGATATATAATCGGTCGGTTCTGGACAAGCGTCCGATAAATTAAACCAACGAATTAACGAGGCAATTAGAGATCGAATGGCAACGACTAAGAAACCAGTCAAGCTTCCCAAGGGGTATAAGCCGAAAGAGTCGGAGAAGTACATGTGTCCAAAGCATTTGGAGTATTTCCGACAAAAGCTACTCCAGTGGCGTGATGACTTAATCACTGAATCCCAAGAAACCATTGATAACCTCAGAAGCGAGGTTCGGGATGTCGGAGACGAGGCGGAACGAGCCAGCCGTGAGACTGAAAACTCGCTTGAGTTACGCACCAGAGATCGGTATCGTAAGCTTTTGAACAAGATCGACCAAGCCCTAGCACGTGTCGATGACCAGAGTTACGGTTATTGTGAAGAAACCGGCGAGGAAATCGGATTGTCTCGCCTTGAAGCGCGTCCGATCGCTACGCTGTGTTTAGATGCTCAGGAGCGCTGGGAGCTCAAGCAAAAGCAAATGCGTGATAGCCGATAAGGGGCCTGACGGTTTTGTCAGACGAATCTGTTCGAAGCCACTCCGATGATGATTTGAGTGGTCAAGTATCGATTTCAAATACACAAAATACTAGGATATAGCGATGAATATGAGAACACTTCTCTCTATTAGTTTGATTGCAGCGATGGGTGCGGTATCTCAGTTAGCTGTTGCGCAGTCATCTGGTGGTGACGTTGACTCACGATGGCATGTTGGCATCTCCACAGGCATGGTGATTGAAGACAGCGACCGCCAAATTAACGATGATCAAGCCTATCTGTATGGTTTGAACTTCGGACGTATGATCACTGAAAATGTGGGCATTGATTTTCAGTTCAGTCGCTATTCAATGGACTTCGCTATTGCGACACCCAATGGGGATCCCAAAACGCGCCAGATAACCTATGGTCTCTACGGTCGATACTATTTCCGCCCTGGCCAAGCAACGCAACCATTTGTCTTGGTGGGTGGTGGCATCCAAGACCATGACAACGCATTTGACACTGGCCGCGATGTGTTCGGCTCTGTTGGCTTGGGTATTCAACACCGCTACTCTGATTCTTTCAGCTTTCAGGTGCAAGGTGAGATGCGCTACGATAACGACCGCGAAACATTCAACCGCTCGACTGGGTTTAATGATTTCTTGATCACTGCCGGCTTTAATTTCCGCTTCGGTGCAAAACCTCAGGCAAAGCCCAGCCGTCCAATCGCCGCGCCTGTCGCACCGCGTCCTGTCGCGCCACCTAAACCTGCGCCAATGTTTGCCTTTGATGCCATGGTGCTCTTTGAGTTTGACTCTTCAAACTTGCGCTCGGAGGCCCAAGTGGCACTGAGTGAGGCGGCGGAGACTTTGAATAGCCACAATGAGCTGGTACTCATCGAGGTTGGTGGTCATACATGTGATCTCGGTTCAGAGGCTTATAACGAAAATCTGTCGGCGGAGCGAGCCAGTGCTGTTTATGAGTATCTGGTAGACAATGGTGTCAGTGCCAATCGATTGGAAGTGCGTGCTTATGGCGAGTCCAGCCCTCGTGTGCCCAATACCTCAGTGGCGAATAGACAACAAAACCGTCGAGTAGAATTGACTGTTTTGCAACGCCGAGCACCCTAATCAATCACTAGCCCAGCTTCGGTCAGGGCGTGTCTCACTGAGGCTGCTCGTCTTCTACTGACGGGTAGCCTCATTTGGTTTTTGAGTTCGATTTCCCATTGGGTGCCTTTGCGTCGCAGTCTCTTGATGTAATCAAGTGCCACCCAATAGGACCGATGAATTTGTATCCCATTGATGTGTTCGAGATCAGCAATGGCATCTTTCAAAGCGTAAAGCACCAAAGCCTCATCTTTTTCTGTCACCACCCGAACGTAGTGTAGTTCCGACTCAATGTAGATAATGTTGTGATCTAACTGTTGGGGCAAGAGGTTAAACAACCCCATCTTCTCATCGGACTCCTCGCTGCGTTCATGAATAGAATCAGTCTCCCCATCTTCGCTTGTTGGACTGAAATTTAGATGGAGGATGTATGGTGCATTAATGGCAAACCATACCAACACAATGGGTGGGCCAACACCCGTTATTTCTGCGACCCATGCGCGGAATAAAGAATGGGGGTCTTGCAAGATTGAGCCTACCTCAATGCCAAAAACCACATCTAATCCCAAGGCAATGGGTGAGAAAGCTAGGGCACCAAGCATTCCCGAGAGCCCGATTTTGATCCAGGGATTACAGTGGTCAAAGGCACTGAGCCGACTGAGTGTCATGTGTAGGAGCACCAGCAAGCCAATTGGGATGGCAGTTTGAAGAAACCAGAGGAAAAGTAGGCTGATGCCCGTGACTCCGCCAGAGCCTTCTGGGTTGAGGGACGTAAAAATAAGGGTTAAACACAGGATAACGCCCAAGAAATAGGCTCTTGCATCAATAGACCAGAGGTTAGATGGACCGTTCATACAATTTCTCGACCGTTCATACAAAACCAGTGGTCGAAGGCCGACCGTGCTCAGTAGACTCTGAATGACCCAATATTAGGAGTATTTTGAATGATGAACAAGATTTTTCTGTGCGTGGTTTTTGGTGTGTCTTTGTTGCCGAGTGCAGTACTCGGGGCTGAAACAGGGTTTTACGTGAAATCACACTTGGATTGGTCTAGCCTGAGTGATGACAAGATCACGGTGGATGGTGCCTCTGGCCAAGCAAGTTATGACAGTGGCTTTGCCACTGGTATTGGCTTCGGTTATGACTACGGAAACGGATGGCGCAATGAAGTTGACTTTGAATACCGTACGAATGAGTACAGTCGCGTCTCATTGGACAACAGCAACGACCTGAGTGGCGGTGATTTTTCGTCTGCTATTTTATACCTGCACGGTATCTATCAATTTAAGCCAAGTGCGATGTCTGTCACGCCTTACGTCGGGCTTGGACTGGGTTGGGTGCAAGAGATTGATTTTGATGCCAGTGCTGACGGTGTTACGCGCTCTTATTCCGATTCTGGTGATCTCGCCTATCGTCTCTTGGCGGGTATTGAACATGCAATCACCGAGCAGTGGCATTTTCAAGCACAAGTGAACTACACCCAGCTGACAGGCTTAAAGCTTAAAGAAGAGGGTGGTCTTGGAACGGCAACATCAGATTACAGTGTTTGGGGTGTTGGTCTAGGATTGGTCTTTAAATTCTAGCCTGCCCGATAGCTCAGGTGACTTGATGCCGCATTCATAATGGCGTCAAGCATTGATCTTAAGCCGTTGGCTCGGGTAGCAGACAAGTGCTTCCCGAGTCCAATGGCTTCAATAAATGTGGGCTGAGTGGACAGGATGTCTGCGGCTGACGCACCAGAATATATCTTGAGAACCAGCGCAATCAATCCTGAAACAATCGCGGCGTCAGAACAGGCTTTGAACTCGAGGCAGTCAGCATCGCCTTGCGTTACAAACCACACATTCGATTGGCAGCCTGCCAGCAGGTGATCGTCTGTTCTGAGCTCTTCTGGAAATGTCGGTAGCTGTCTACCCAGATCGATTAAGTGTTGGTACCGATCCATCCAATCATCAAAGAAGGCAAACTCATCAATGATGGCCTCTTGCGCTTTGCCGGGGTCATGACTCACCGACGCTTAACCTCCCACGTTGTCCCCTCCGCACTATCTTTGATCACAATCCCAGCCTCATGCAGTTGATCACGAATTTGATCGGCTAAGGCAAAGTCTTTTTGATCTCTGGCTCGATTGCGCGCATCAATCTGTGCCTGGATCTCATGATCACTTAAAGCCACAGATCCTGACCGCGCCGTGAACCAGTCGATGGGGTCATGCATCAATAGCCCCATGGCTCGGCCGCTGGCAGCCAATCGCTCGGCGATCTGTGCTTTGTCATTATCCGATGCCTGATCAAGTTCTTTAGCCACTTGATTGAGCGCTGCCAGTGCATTGGGTGTATTCAAATCATCCTCAAGAGCTTGTGAGACCCTC
>JALQZL010000045.1 GCA_023258355.1 Wenzhouxiangellaceae bacterium
GGCCTCATTCTGGGTGCTTTATTGACCACTCAAATCACGCTGGGCATTCTCAACGTGGTGTTGGGCCTGCCTCTCGGGGTGGCTGTTGCACACAATGGGGTAGCTGCCCTTTTGGTGATGGCGATGGTCTACCTCAACTATCAGGTTGGCCGCTCCATCGATCAAAAAGGTTTGACATAACGATGGTTGTCCGTGCCATCTCAAGGGAGGACTCGTTCAGCCACCGTATCAGTCACTACTTAGGCCTTTGCAAGCTTAAGGTGGTGGCGCTGATTGTCTTCACCGCCATGGTCGGTATGGCATTGTCTGTCCCAGGATGGCCACCCATCGATCTTTTCTTGTTCGGCTCTTTGGGGATTGCGATGGCGGCCTCAAGCGCGGCTGCGATAAACCACATGCTAGATGCCAAAGCAGATGAGATGATGGTGCGAACCCGCAACCGCCCGCTGCCGCAAGGACAGCTGACGCCATCTGAAGTGCTTAGTTTTGCGGTCATTCTCGGCGCGGCTGGTCTGACACTACTCGCACTGACTGTCAATCCATTGACCGCCCTGCTCACCTTTGTGAGCTTAATTGGGTATGCGATTGTCTACACAGCCTTTTTGAAACGTGCCACCCCCCAGAATATTGTGATTGGTGGCGCCGCAGGTGCTGCACCCCCTGTGCTTGGTTGGGTGGCTATCACGGGTGATATTCACGTGCATGCACTGATTCTTTTCTTAATCATTTTTGTGTGGACGCCGCCTCATTTTTGGGCGTTAGCCATTCACCGGCGCGATGACTATGCAGCAGCTGATGTCCCAATGCTACCGGTGACTCATGGTCTTGAGTTTACGCGTTGGCAGATTTTGTTTTACACCATTCTTTTATGTCTGGTGACTCTGCTGCCGTGGCTGACGGGCATGAGTGGCCTGCCCTATCTCATTGGCTCGAGCATTCTAAATGCGGGTTTTTTGGGGTATGCCGTTGCACTGGTGGCAACCAAAAGTGACCGACTGCCAATGCCTATGTTTAGATATTCCATCATTTATTTGATGGCACTGTTTGCCTTTTTACTACTTGACCATTACTTGACGATTGCTCCCTGATTAGAGGATTAAATCATGTCAGACCATAAGATTTCTGCCGCTATGACCAAAGACTCTGCGTCGTTTGTTAGACGACATATCGGCCCGAGCGATAGTGACATCCAGCACATGCTAGATGTTGTTAAGTCAGCATCGCTTGATGGTTTGATCGAAGAAACCATGCCTCAAGCGATTCTTCAAAAAGCGCCTCTGGTGCTTCATGCCCCGGTCAACGAGCATCAGATGTTGACTGAGCTCAAAGAAATCGCCAAAAAAAATCAGGTCTCTCATTCCATGATTGGCCTTGGGTATCACCCCACTCATACGCCACCAGTCATTCAGAGAAATGTGTTGGAGAATCCGGGCTGGTATACAGCCTACACCCCTTATCAAGCAGAGATTGCGCAAGGCCGGCTGGAGGGCATGCTTAACTTTCAGCAAATGGTAATGGATTTAACAGGCATGCCACTTTCCAATGCCTCACTACTGGACGAAGCGACGGCTGCTGCAGAAGCGATGGCCATGATGAAGCGGGTCAACCGCAAAAACACAAGCAACACTTTCATCGTTGATGCCAATTGTTTCCCCCAGACCATCGATGTACTTAAGACCCGTGGTCAGCATCTAGGCTTTGATGTTGTTGTTTCAGACAACTTTATTGATTCACTCAATGATGGGGATTACTTTGGTGCCTTTACACAGTATCCCGGCAATCATGGTGGGTTGACTGACCTTGCTCCTTTGGTGAAATCCGCTCACAGCAATGATGCACTGATCGCCGTCGCCACTGATTTAATGTCACTGGTGATGCTGAAGCCGCCTGGCGAGTTTGATGTCGATGTGGTCATTGGCTCTGCTCAGCGATTCGGTGTCCCTATGGGCTTCGGCGGTCCACATGCTGCCTTCCTGGCGACGCGGGAGGATTACCGACGCAGCGTACCAGGACGCATTATTGGTGTGTCAAAAGACCGCTATGGCGACCCTGCACTCAGAATGGCTTTGCAGACCCGTGAGCAACATATCCGACGAGAAAAAGCCATGAGCAACATATGTACTGCACAGGCGCTTCTTGCCGTGATGGCCAGCTTTTACGCCGTCTATCACGGACCCAAGGGGCTCTCGGGGATTGCACGACGTATCCACATGCTGACCTGCGCACTCGCAGAGGGTCTTCGTGGTCAAGGGTTCAGCCTGGAACATGCTGAGTTCTTTGACACAGTTTCAGTCGCGGTGACCGATGAGCAAAAACAACACCTGATGACAGCAGCACAACTGGCCGGCATCAATCTCAGAGGTGATCGAGAAGGCTATGTGGGCATCTCTGTAAACGAATGCAGTGACACAGGACATATCAGGGCTTTGCTGGCTATTTTTGGTGCCGATGCCACAGATCAATACTGGCTGGCTCTGGAAGAGGCCACTGAAACCTGTATTCCGGAAACTTTACAGCGAGAATCTGACTTTCTGACGCACCCTGTCTTTAACCAATTCCATTCTGAAACAGAGATGCTTCGGTATTTGAAGAGGTTGGAAAATAAGGATTTGAGTCTGACACACGCTATGATCCCCTTGGGCTCATGCACAATGAAGCTAAACTCGACAGCCGAAATGATACCCGTCACTTGGGCTGAGTTTAGTGAGCTCCACCCGTTTTGCCCTGCTAACCAAGCCGAGGGCTATCATCAGCTGATTGGTGAACTTGAAGACATGTTGTGTGAGATCACCGGCTTTGCTGCTGTCTCCTTACAACCCAATGCAGGGTCACAGGGCGAATATGCAGGACTTCTCGCCATTAAAGGCTGGCACGAAGCACAAGGACAATCACACCGCACGATCTGTTTGATTCCATCTTCGGCTCATGGCACGAACCCAGCCAGTGCGCAAATGACTGGTATGGATATCGTCGTCATCCGATGTGACGACCAGGGAAATGTCGATATCCATCACTTAGATCAGATGATTGAAGCGCACCGTGAGAATATTGCAGCATTGATGGTCACCTATCCCTCAACCCATGGCGTGTTTGAGGAAGGCATTATCGATATTTGCGATAAAGTGAGACAAGCAGGCGGGCTAGTCTATCTTGATGGTGCCAACACCAACGCTGTGGTGGGTTGGTCACAAGTTGCAGACTATGCTGATGTTTGTCACCTCAATCTCCATAAGACTTTTTGCATTCCCCACGGAGGTGGCGGGCCTGGCGTCGGTCCAATCGGTGTCAGAGAACATCTGATTGAGCACCTGCCTGGCCATACTAGTGGCCGACTGGGAGAGAAAAATAAAACCAGTGGCGCCGTCGCCGCAGCGCCTTGGGGCAGTGCAAGCATCTTGCCTATCTCGTGGGCCTATATTCGTATGATGGGCCCTAGAGGACTGGAAAAAGCGACCCAAGTGGCCATCTTAAATGCCAACTACATCGCTACCCGCCTGCAAGGCCATTACAGCATTCTCTACACGGGCAGGAATGGACGCATTGCTCACGAGTGTATTGTGGATTTGAGACCATTTAAGGAGGTCGCTGGCATTAGTGAAGAGGATGTTGCTAAGCGCTTGATCGACTACGGATTTCATGCGCCCACCATGTCTTGGCCTGTCTCTGGCACGCTCATGATCGAGCCGACGGAGAGCGAATCTATGGAGGAACTTGACCGGTTCGTTGATGCCATGATTGCTATCCGCCACGAAATTGACCTGGTCGCATCGGGCGAGTGGCCAGCCGAAGATAACCCGCTCATCAATGCGCCGCACACACTCGAGGAGCTGGCGGCTGATGATTGGACCCATCCATACACCCGACAGCAGGCAGGTTGGCCCATGCCAAGCCTCAGAGGAAACAAATTCTTTGCCACCGTGGGTCGTGTGGACAATGTGCATGGAGATCGAAATCTCGTCTGCACCTGCCCACCGATGGAGGCATACCAAAAGGCCAGCTAATGCTGGCCTTTTGATCAGATTGGAAAATTGGCTCTCTGTGAGGATCTCGGCCCGCTAGGCCTCACCTTCTCCCTCGATCGCCTCTTCCTCATCACCGTCACTGGCGGCAATACGTGCCAAACCGATGAGCGCCTCTTCATCGCCTAGACGGATGAGCGTCACACCCTGAGTATTTCTTCCTAATACAGAGATGCCTTCAACCGAGGTGCGCACCAAGGTGCCGCCGTTGGAAGTCAGCATAACATCATCATCATCACTTACTGATAATGCGGCTACCAATGGTCCATTGCGCTCAGAAGTTTGAATGCCGATAACTCCCTGGCCACCCCGACGGATCACTGGAAAGTCTGTCAGCTGCGTACGCTTACCATAACCATTGGCAGTGGCCAGAAGCACGTCTTGACCATCCTCAGAGGCCACAAGCATTGAAACCACCTGCTGCCCTTCTTTCAACTTGATGCCGGTGACACCACGTGTTTGGCGTCCCATTGGACGGACATCCTGCTCATGGAAGCGGATCGTCTTGCCTGACGATGAGAACAAAAGGATGTCTTGATCACCATGTGTGAAGCAGACATTAACGAGCTCATCGCCATCCTCAAGAAGAATAGCCCAAATACCATTCGCTCGAATGTTGGCAAAATCGCTAAGCGCAGTTTTCTTGACACGACCTGAGCGCGTCGCAAAAAAGACATACCAGTCCTCTGGGAATTCGCGGGTGGGTAGAATCGCATTGATGCGCTCACCCTCATCCAATGGAAGCAAATTAACCATAGGACGACCACGGCTTTGTGGTCCTGCTTGCGGCAACTCATAGACTTTTGTCTTGTAGACCTTCCCTGCACTGGTAAAAATTAGGAGGGTGTCATGGGTATTGGTGACCCAGAATCGCTCAACAAAATCCTCATCCTTGGTTTTCGTGGCTGTTCGACCACGTCCACCACGACGCTGAGCTCGGTAGCGATCAAGAGGCTGGTACTTGGCGTAACCGGCATGGGACAAGGTCACCACCACGTCTTCAGGCGTAATTAAATCCTCCATCGTGAGATCAAGATGTGTCTCGACAATCTCGGATCGTCTGGCATCACCGAACTGGTCTTTCAGGGCATTCAATTCATCTTTGATCACTTGCATGAGCGCATCAGGCTCTGACAATATCCGCATCAGCTCCTGAATCTGTACAAGAATATCTTTGTACTCATCTGAAAGTTTTTCCTGCTCAAGACCCGTCAGTTTCTGCAAACGAAGATCCAATATGGCTTGCGCTTGCGCTGGCGATAATTGATAGCCTTCCTCACTCAGCCCAAACTCTGGCGCCAGCGCCTCTGGACGAGAAAGTTCGGCGCCAGCCTGCCCCAGCAGGGCCTTAACAATAGAGCCATCCCAGCGCCGAGCCTGGAGCGCATCGCGAGCCTCGACTGGGCTTGGCGATTTCTTGATCAGGCTGATGACCTCATCCAAGTTGGCCAGTGCGACTGTTAGGCCTTCCAATATGTGGGCGCGGTCACGTGCTTTACGCAACTCGAATAGACTGCGTCGGGTGACCACCTCACGGCGATGCCCCAAGAACGCATGCAGCATTTCTTGAATGTTGAGCAGCTTCGGTTGACCATCGACCAAAGCGACCATATTGATACCAAACACGGTCTGTAGTGGCGTTAACTGGAAAAGGTTATTGAGCACCACCTCAGCCACTTCTCCACGCTTGAGCTCAATGACCATCCTCATCCCATCTTTATCGGATTCGTCTCGAAGCTCTGATATACCCTCTAACCGTTTGGCACGGACAAGCTCGGCGATCTTCTCCAACAAACGTGCTTTGTTCACTTGGTAAGGCAGCTCGGTCACAACAATGCGACTACGCCCGCTCCCCTCTTCAGTCTCAACGTGTGACCGCGCACGCATATAGACGCGTCCACGCCCTGTTCTGTAGGCTTCATGTATTCCAGAAACCCCGTTGATGATGCCCGCTGTGGGGAAATCGGGGCCCGGCAAAAATTCTAGGATTTGGTTGATCTCTAAGCTAGGGTCATCGATCAAAGCCAAGAGTGCACTGACGACTTCACTGAGATTATGTGGCGGGATATTGGTTGCCATGCCCACAGCAATGCCAGAAGCCCCGTTAACCAACAAATTGGGGACGCGTGTGGGCAGAACCACCGGCTCGTGCTCAGATTCGTCATAGTTTGGAATGAAGTTGACTGTTTGTTTATCAATATCAGCCAGCATCTCATGCGCCAACCGATCCATCCGCACCTCGGTGTAACGCATAGCGGCTGGCGAGTCGCCGTCGATCGAGCCAAAGTTACCCTGGCCATCTACCAACATATAGCGCATGGAAAAAGGCTGTGCCATTCTCACGATGGTGTCATACACCGCTGTATCACCATGGGGATGGTATTTACCGATGACATCCCCAACAACACGTGCCGATTTCTTGTAGGGCTTGTTATAGTCATTGCCCAGTTCGTGCATCGCATACAGCACTCTGCGATGGACTGGTTTGAGGCCATCTCGAACATCAGGCAGCGCCCTGCCAACGATTACGCTCATCGCATAATCCAGGTAGGATTGCCGCATTTCGTCTTCTAGGTTGACTTGGAGCACTTCTCGCGCCATTTCTGCCATCTGGAGAGCCCTATAAAATGTTTAATATTACTACGTTAATTATTGTTTTATATGCGTTTTTTTGGGCCTATTTGGCCTATCGAGAAAGGCCCGAAAAACCCTTAAATCCGAGGTTTAATTTTACCATATTTCCACCAAAAACGGCACGGGCCTAACCTTCAAAAATCAAGGTTTTTAGCCTGCAACGAGGCCAGCTGAAGTATGATGACAACTCGTATTTTTAAGGGCGCCGTCAGACTAGGAGATCATTGACATGAAGGCAAAAATGACCCAACACATCATCGGTCTTTGGCTACTGTCCACAGCGGTTGTTTTCGGGCAGGTTGGCTCTAATGACAACATGCAAGACCCTCTTACACCCCCACAAGGAAAGGTAAATTCCATGGTAGTGATGCACACAAACTTTGGCCCGATTGAGATTGAACTGTTCAATGACAAGGCACCTAAATCTGTTGAAAACTTTCTAGCCTACGTTGAGGCGGGCCACTACGAGAACACGCTCTTCCACCGTGTGATCCCGAACTTCATGATTCAAGGCGGTGGCTTTGATACCAATTTTCAACAAAAGCCAACGCAGGCCCCGATTGAGAATGAAGCCAATAACGGTTTGAGTAATGCGCGTGGCACCTTGGCCATGGCTAGGACCATGTCACCCCATTCGGCCACTTCCCAATTTTTTATTAATGTCCAAGACAATACCTTCTTAGATCATCAAGGAACCTACTCTGGTCAGGCTTGGGGCTATGCCGTTTTTGGCCAAGTGACCAACGGTATGGACGTCGTGGATCAAATTAGAGGTGTAGAGACAGGGCGTCGCTCGGGCCATCAAGATGTTCCCACTGAGCCAGTGATCATTGAGCGTATCGAAGTAGTTCCTGGGGCTTGATTGGGCACCACCGCACTCAAGACGCCCATCTACGTCATCTCCGATATGCATCTGGGTAGCGGCGACACCGCTACCCATCATCTTTTTAGTTCGTTTCTGACATCGCTTCCAGCAAGCGCTGGGACTCTGGTCATTCTTGGAGATCTATTCGATGTTTGGGTCGGTGATGATGCCGCCACTCACACCGAATTATCGATTGCGTCTGAGATAAACCAGGTGGCGAGTCGGGGCATCGAAGTGATCTTCGTTCGCGGTAATCGGGATTTTTTACTGGGGCAAGACTTTTGTGACAGAGCAGGCATGCGGCTTGTCGATGAGCCCATCATTTTATCAACGATAACCCCCGCCACTGCCCTCATCCATGGCGATATCCTGTGCACAGACGATATGGCCTATCAACGCTTTAGAGAGAAATCACGCTCGTCAGCGTGGCAACGCAAAGTGCTCCGTCTCCCGATTTGGTTGAGAAGACGTCTGGGTCAATGGGCAAGATGGCGTAGTCAGTATCACCAACGCTCACCAGCACACGATAAGAAGACCATCACAGACGCCAACCCCGATGCTGTGACGCGCCTGATGCGGCAGCACAATATATCCCGACTCATCCATGGCCATACACACCGACAAAATATCCACAGAGAGCCTCAGTATCAGAATGAGCGGTGGGTGCTCGGTGACTGGCATGAGGGACGGGGCTCGGTCATCGTCATCACAGACGATGGTACAACCATGCACCGACTTTCACTTGACGACACCTTAGGCGTTAACTGGTCAGCGCCTTGGCCGCTGCCCGGCCACTGAGCCAAGCGCCTTCGACTCGATCACCACGACACCAATCTCCGGCCACCCATAAATCTGACTCAGAGTCATGCAGATAGCCCACATCCAAAGGGGACACACTTTGTGCAAATCGCCAACGATGGGCCTGTCTGTATGAGGGACTCGGCGGCAAACCTTGGCTAACCTCTAGCCAAGCTTGATACAGCTGTGGTCCGATGGTCTCTGCAGGCGCATCAATATGTTGGTCCGACCAATCAGGGCTTGCATGCAGCACCCAGGCCTCGCCTGCGTGGCCTGGTTTAGCGCTCTGGCGACATACCCAAGACAAAGGCCCCTCATTAATAAACGCCGCATCATAATCCAAGATCACTGGCGCATCAAAGGCAATCAAAACAGCCCAAGCAGAATGCATTCTGTGGGAGCTGAGGGTCTCGTACAGCGAATGGTTAGGCCCAACGAGTTCAGCACTCTGACTCGGCGGCGCAGTCAAAATAATGGTGGATGCTGTCACGATTCTCTCCCCTTGTGCGGAGCTCATTGTGACAAACCAGATTCCCTGATCTCGACAGAGCGCCTCAACACGAGTCTGATAGTGCACATTGAGTGGCTCGCTCATGTGCCGCAACACCGAATTATTACCCCCCACGCCCACCCAGCGCGTCATCTGTTGCTTTTGATTTGAGTCAAGCGCCGAAGGGCGCTGGCCAACCACTTTGATTTCTGGATCCCACCGAGAAACCAGACCTTGCTTCTCCCAGTCCCTCAACGCCTGATCGAACTCCTGAGTCCGCGCTGTAAAGTATTGTGCCCCATGATCAAATCGCCAATCATTATGACGCCTTGTGGCACATCGCCCACCGGGACCTCGCCCCTTCTCCACAACCTGACAACGTAGTCCCGATTGCGTGATCTGCTCAGCAGCACTGATCCCCGACCAACCAGCTCCGATGATAAGGACGTCACAGGTTGGAGACATCAGTCGCCGATCCCACCCTCTGGTCTGAGATAAGGGAAAAACAGAACATCTCGAATGGATGGGGCGTCTGTGAGTAGCATCACCAAACGGTCAATACCAATTCCCTCACCCGCAGTGGGCGGCAAGCCATATTCCAGCGCTCGAATGTAATCCTGATCAAAATGCATGGCCTCTTCATCACCCGCATCTTTTGCCGCCACCTGTGCCATAAATCGCTCTCTTTGATCCTCTGGGTCGTTCAACTCAGAAAACCCGTTCGCGATCTCGCGGCCAGCCACGAAAAGCTCAAAGCGATCGGCCAGCTCCGGATCATGATCATTTCGTCTTGAGAGCGGCGATACCTCAATCGGATAACCAGTGACAAAAGTGGGCTGAACCAAATCAGACTCAACCAAAGCATCAAACAGTTCCATGGCTAAACGACCCCAACCCCAGTCAGGCTGCACGTCAATCTTGTTTTTCGCACAAGCCTCTTTCAACATATCCACGTCTCTGATGTGTTTGGTATCAGACAGCCCAAGCGCCCCACTGACCGCCTCCTCCACACTGATCCGAGCGTAGGGCTTTGAAAAATCTAGACTGTGGCCTTGGTAGTGGATCACAGATGCTTCACCTATTCCCACCTCACCAATCACAGCACTCAGCATCGCTTCGGTGAGATCCATTAAGTCGACATAATCAGCATGCGCCCAATAAAATTCGAGCATTGTGAATTCTGGATTGTGCCGTGTCGAGACACCTTCGTTTCGGAAGTTACGGTTAATCTCGTAGACCCGCTCTAAACCGCCAACCACCAGACGCTTCAAATAAAGCTCTGGTGCGACCCGCAGATAGAGATCCAAATCGAGTGCGTTGTGATGCGTGACAAAGGGTTTGGCTGTTGCACCACCTGGAATGTAATGCATCATGGGTGTTTCCACTTCCAAGAACGCATGGTCATCTAGGAAGTGACGAATTGCTCGAACCACCCGAGATCGCGTCTCAAACGTTTTCCTAACTTCTGGATTCATAATGAGATCGACATAGCGTTGGCGATAACGCATTTGTTGATCCACTAGGCCATGCCACTTTTCCGGTAGTGGTCTAAGTGACTTTGTGAGCAAGCGAATCTCATCGGCATGGATTGTTAACTCACCAGTTTGGGTCCGCATTAACCGGCCACAAACCCCAATGATGTCTCCGATATCCCACTGCTTGAACTGCTGGTAGACACCTTCGGGCAGATCATCTCGACGAACATAGACCTGTATACGCTCACCAGACCCATCCAAAATATGACAGAAACTTGCTTTACCCATAATGCGACGGGTCATCATTCGACCCGCCAACATGAATCGATCTTCCAGCGATTCAAGATTCTCTTTACTGAAGCGCTGGCCATCGGCATAGGTTGTTAGGAGGGCTTGAGCGGTATGTGTTGGGCGCCAGTCATTTGGAAAGGCAGGCTCGCCTCGCTCGCGCCCACGAAGCGTCTCGAGCTTGGCACGACGTTCGGCAATTAGCTTGTTCTCATCTAAGAGCGCTTGGGACTCGCCACTGTGCTTATCTGTCATGATGTCTACTTCGCTCCTAAATCTAAAAAGCCCAAAACTAATGTTGGCTTGAACTAATTATGACTGTAAGCCCATTTTAAGTGAGGCGGCCACAAATTCATCCAAATCACCATCAAGCACCTTTTGGGTGTCAGTCCTTTCAACGCCGGTCCGAATGTCTTTGATCCTAGATTGATCAAGCACGTAGTTACGGATTTGGCTTCCCCAGCCAATATCAGCTTTCTCAGCCTCAGTGGCTTGCGCAGCCTCCCGTTGCTTTAACAGCTCTAACTCATAAAGCTTTGCTCTTAACTGTGACATGGCACGGTCTTTGTTCTTGTGCTGGGAGCGGTCTGTTTGGCACTGCACCACCACA
>JALQZL010000046.1 GCA_023258355.1 Wenzhouxiangellaceae bacterium
TGATATGCCCACTCCCCTGCTTTTCCATTAAAGGTAAAAACCCCATAATTAGTCTCAGGGCCCCGAAATAGTTGAGCTGCATACACCGAGTATAGTCATGGAAGCGATCATAACTGAGCGCTATGGATCGCCGGATTGAACGACCAGCATTGTTGACCAAAATGTCGACTCGCCCGTGATTTTTGATAATGGCGTTGACCAGCTTATCGGTGGCCTTCTCATCGGAGAGATCAGCGACGTAAGCCGCCGCTCGGCCGCCCTCTGCTTCAATCTCTCGACGTGTCTCCTCAAGTGCCTCTTGGCCACGAGCGACAAGCACAACCAACGCACCAGCTTTGCCCATCATCAGTGCTGTGGCTCGGCCTATGCCAGAAGATGCTCCCGTCACCACGACAGTCTTGCCACTCACTTGACCAGATAAAGAACGGTCAATAAACAGTTCGGGGTCAAGATGCCGTTCCCAATAATCCCACAGCGCCCAAGCATAAGTGTCTAGGGACGGCACGGAAATGCCACTGCCCCTCAATGCTTGCTCAGCATCACGAGAATCAAATTGGGTTGGGTAATTGAAAAATGTCAGCATCTCCTTGGGTATACCCAGATCGCCAAGCACTTGATTAATGATGCGGCGGACAGGTGGCAACATACCCATGCCCTGCTTAATGGGCGCTGGAATAAATGAAAACAAGCGGGCATCAATGCGCATACTCATCAATGGGGCATGAGCAGCTTGAGCAAAGATATTCATGACTTCACCAATCCGCTTCGGATTGGGATCTGTTAAGTGAAAACACTTGCCATTTAAGCGCGGCTGGTGAGCGATGTGATCCATGGCCTTGGCGACAAAATCAACAGGCACCATATTTACCTTACCCCCCTCGATACCCAGTGTGGGCACCCAGGCGGGTAACATCCGACGCATTTTTTGAATTAGCTTAAAGAAATAGTAGGGACCATCAATCTTATCGATCTCGCCTGTTTGTGAATGGCCAACCACAATGGCAGGTCGATAAATCCGCCAAGGCACTTTACAAATGTTTCTAACCAAGCCCTCAGCTTCGTGCTTACTGCGAAAGTAGGGGTGATGTAGGCCAGTGGCCTCCTCAAACATGTCCTCTCTAAAGGTCCCCTGATAGAGGCCAGCAACTGCAATTGAGGAAGTGTGGTGAAAACACTTCACGCCAAGAGACTCAGCACAGGCAATGGCATTTTTTGTCCCTTCGACATTAGCCATCTCATTGGTCTCAATATCAGCGCCAATGTCATAGACGGCCGCCAGATGGAAGAAATGTTTTATTTCGCCTGATAGCTCATCAAGCACTTTTTGGCTAAGCCCCAATTTCCTCCGACCCAGATCACCAGAAACTGGGATGATCCTTTGTTGATGGCTCGACCAACGCTCAGCTATCAAACTTGAGAGTTTTTTCTTGGACCCCTTTCGTGTCAGGATATAAATCTTGCCTTTTCTTTGCAGCAACTCATCAATCAAGTGCCTGCCGATAAAACCTGTGCCGCCTGTTACAAAGTAGCTCATTGCTGCGCCCTCTATCATCTTGACTCACTCAAGATACTCCCATACCGAGGGATAAAACAAGCCGTTCTTGGGAATGACATTGACCCAAGCGCCTCTCCATGCTAAAAATTAAAAAAAAGAATAATTTTTCCAGCAATCCACGTGTCCAATCTGGAAGACACTAAAGGTCAAATGATGTCGGAGCTCGACAAACAATTCACCCAAGCTTCTCAGGATGCGCAAAATCTTTCACAGCGCCCTGATAACGACACCATGCTCAAACTATACAGCTTGTATAAGCAAGGCTCGGAGGGGGATGTAAGAGGCGAAAAACCGGGATTTTTTGACTTCATTGGCGTCGCCAAATATGAAGCTTGGGAGAAGCTAAAGGGAATGTCTCCTGATGAGGCCAAACAAGAGTACATCGATCTCGTCTCAAATTTGAAAGACAGCTAGGCAGACATCCCTACAACCATGGCAGGTGGAACCAAAGAAAGAATTCTTGCAGCCGCCTGCGAACTCTTCAATCAATTAGGCGAACCCAACGTCACGACTCAGGCGATGGCGGATGCGCTGGAGATGAGTTCTGGGAATCTCCACTATCACTTTCAAACCAAACGAGCCATCGTCCATGAACTGGTTGCTCGCTATGAGCATGAGCTGCTTGCAGTCATGGCCACACCTGTCGACCGACGGGCTGATTTAGATGACCTGTGGCTTTTACTTCATCTCTCCTTTGAGCTGATGGGAAAATATGAATTCATCTACCGAGATCTCACTGATTTATGTGGTCGTTATCCGAAGGTAAGGCGTCAACTCGTTGGTTTGATGCGTCTTTACCGGGAGACGTTAGCGTTGCTCATGGATGACTTTAATGAGGAAGGACTAATGATGGCCACACCGAGTCAGATTGAGCGCTTGGTCGAGACAATGACCTTACTGAGTAATTTTTGGTTAGCACAGCATCGGGTCTTCTCGCCTCAAACAACAGCAGACCCTAACTCTGCCGTCTCGCTGGTGATGAGTGCACTGACACCCTTTCTCACGCCCGAGGCCTCGATGCATCTGGCGCATATTCAGTCTCAATATCAACAATAAAAAAAGCCCAGAGCAAGCTCTGGGCCAAGGTGCAGCCTTAACACTAATCGATTGCCGATCGTTAGGACTGCTTCGGGGTAGACTGTTCAACGGCAGGCTTGGACGCAACCTTCTTGGCGACTTTCTTTTTTGCCACCGTCTTTTTCTTGGCTGAGGTTGCGCTTGCCTTGCCCTGCCCAAGCTTGGACACTTGCTCAGACAACTTCGCGACATGTGCACTCAGCGCCTCAATTTCATCAGAGGTCGGAACGCCAAGACGCGCCAATGCTTTGGCAACACGCTCTTCAAAGACTTTCTCCAGACGGTCCCAGTTCGCTTGGGCACCCTGCCGCACCTTTGTCACACGACCAGAGACGTCTTCTCGGACCTCTCCCACTGCTTCTTCTGCCATCTTGCGGCCCACTGATTGGACCTTGGTTCCCTCACGGATCAAGCGATCAAATAACTTCGCACCCTCACCAACCACGCGGCGTCCGGTACCTTCAATGGCTTTGGCGCCCTCTTTCAGGATTTTGCCGCCCTCATCCTGGGCCAGCGAGAAAGCACCCAATCCCGCCAACCAAATATCTTGGGTATGATGCGCACCCGCCTTCGGGGTTGCTTGGGATGAGCTTGATTTCTTGGATGCTGTCTTTTTAGCCACTTTTTTCTTTGCTACTTTCTTAGCCACACTGGCCTCCTTAATAGAATTTGTTTGTGATACCTTGATCACTATGGGTACACAATACCGCGCAGATTTAGAGCAAACACCCTAGAATTTCACCTGACTGTGAGTAAGCCGAATGAGCCAACACCCGCTAGGGCCCAACACATGGGCGCCTTTTCCCCACGCCAATAAGGCCTTTAACTACGACAGTGCAGCGATTAAGCAACACTGGCCCGCCCTCCACCAAGGCGATTGTGAGCCTTTGCCGACAAAAAAGCGCGTCTTAACCCTGGTGCCTGATCATCCTGACCCTCAAGGGGCGGCTGAGGCGCTGTTAGAGGCCTGGCGCCTTTACCACATCGGGGAGTTCTCGAAAGCCTATTGTCTTGCTGAGGAAATAGGCCCGCTTGCCCATGCCGTCGCAAACAAAAGCAGCGGGATCTACGCTGATTACTTAGAAGATGATGAGGCGAGGCAAAAGGCAATCTATGAAGCGGGCATGAAACGGGCGAAAGAGGCAATAGCGCTGTTTCCGAATGACCCCAATGCTCATTATTTCCACGCCTTTATGACTGGGCGCTATAGCCAATGCATTTCGATTGCGACAGCATTAAAAC
The DNA here is from genome assembly GCA_023258355.1 of Wenzhouxiangellaceae bacterium. Lineage (GTDB taxonomy): Bacteria > Pseudomonadota > Gammaproteobacteria > Xanthomonadales > Wenzhouxiangellaceae > Wenzhouxiangella. The sequence continues at coordinate 3,875 of JALQZL010000046.1, forward strand.
AGGGACTCGCTGGTCAGGTAAAAACAGATGTCGAGACCACCATCGGACTCGAACCAAAACACGCGGAAGCCTACTTGGCGCTAGGCCTATTTCATGCTGAGGTGATCGATAAGGTGGGGCGCATGGTGGGCGGATTAACTTATGGTGCCAACTCAGATGAGTCAATCGCGGCATTCAAAAAAGCCTTGGCCTTGACCCCAGAATCACCCATTGCTTGGATTGAGTACGGCAATGCCCTTTACCTTCTCTACGGTGACAAGAAAATTGACGAGTCTAATGAGGCTTATATCAAGGCAAGTCGGTTTGAGCCAAAAGACGCGATGGAATGCTTGGATGTGGCCTTCGCCTTAGCCTCAATCTAATCTCACCTGACTCAAGATTCAAACCCCTCACTTCTGGTCAGCCACTCATTGGCCATGTCTAGCTCAGCGTCTGAAAGGTGCTCAATGTGAGGCCCCAATGCTAATGTGAGATGAAGGAGCTGTTGATATTCGACCTCAAAAAAGGCCATCACATCACTCGGATCAGGAATAAGATTTTGATCTGCGATCAAGCCACTAAAGACACGGCCAGCGTAGCTCATCAGGCTGATACCCATCCCAATTGACCCGTTCTGAGGGACCCAGAACATGAGCTCCTCTATGGGTGCGCCGGCTAAATAAAGCGCTGATGAGGGCCCAGGCACATTGGTCAAGACGGTGGTAGCTTTTCGGCTAAATAGTTCGAGTGTCGGCGCTTGCAACGCAGCCGGCGCCATACCCACCGCTGCTAGCAAACCAAATGACACCGCAGCCTGCTTAGATGCCTTAAGCGCCTCCATCGCCCGCGAGACCTCGTAAACACGGGTGATGGGGTGTGTCTGTGCAATCGGTAGATCGAGGAACACCAGTCCAAAGTGATTGCCCAATTCACGGGCATGCTCTAAGGGTCTCAGGTTGACAGGCACTGTTGCGCGCATCGTCTGGCCATCCAAGGTATCACCAGTCGCCATCAAATAGCGATGGAGTGCCCCTGTCATGATGGCGATCAACACATCATTCACGGTACACCCCAGCGCATAACCCATGGCTTTGACTTCTTCCAAGGGCACTGGACTGGCCCATGCGGCATTTTTTCGGACACCCAAAGGCCCCTTCAAGCGAGAGGGAGGGTCATCTTCAATCAGCATTAGCGTCGCCAGTTCATGACAAATCTCGCCTGCCAGATGGGCTTGTGATCGAACAGCTTGCGGATCTATCAAGGCAGAAGGGCCCTGTTCTAAGAGTCTCTGTGAAGCATGCTGCACCGCATCAATGCCTCGTTTAGCAGGCTCTAGAAGCTTTTTAAAAATACTGGATTCAGCCGCTCTTTTCTTTGTCCATTGTCCCTTACGTATTGGTTCACGTGATGCCTGAGCAGTCTCTTCTGTCAATGACAGCATGACCTGGACCAAGGCCATGCCATCGGCATAGCAATGATGGATACGCCCAATGACCACGGAGGTGCCCATGTAATTGTCGACCAAGTGAAATTGCCAAAGTGGTTTACTCTGGTCCAATGGTGTTGAGGCGAGCTCTGAGACAAGGGCTTGCAGTTCTCGTTTCCCTGCTTGACCAGGCAGAGCGGTGTGACGGATGTGTGCACTGAGCTCAAAGGCATCATCTGCGATCCACCAATAGCCTGATGGCTGGGCCACCGCTTTTTGTTTAAACCGAGGAAAAGCAAGAAACCGATCCGCAATGGCTCGCTTGAAATGGGCAAAGTCCACTTGCTCAGACAGCACAATGACCCCTGTAATCATCATCAGGTTACTCGGGCTTTCCATCCGAAGCCACGCAGTATCGACTTTTGCCATTGGTTCGCGCTGAGTCATCGCATCAAAGCCTAATGCACCAGTTGACCCTCTGCAGGCATGGTGCCTGCTAGGCCACTGTGATTGGGGTGGGCAAGATCAGGTGGCAATGTCACATGTGGGATGCCAAGCTCTAGCAGCAGCTGATTGAGCCGCATGTGCATCAGCGGATAGATTTGCCTGGCTAGGCTGGCATGATGCTCAGAAAATGCCTCATCAGAGATAGGCTCTCCCTGCTGGAAACGGTAAGTGGCCCGCAATGTGAGCTCTAAGCTAAAAACCTCTATCCGATCTGTCTCACCCTCACAGGTGCCGACGACTTCCGCCCTCGCCATCAGTGGGTAGTGGCGACCCGCCTCAGACTGGACATGCACCTCAGGACGGAGCTTTAGCTCGACTTTGGCTTGAATGGTGCGATCACCGAGTGGGGCGGACTTAAGCTCACCATGCACACAAAGCCACTGAAGGCTTGATAACACCAATTGTTCAAGTAAATTCACAGTCCATCCTCAATCAAACCAACGAAAAAGGCGCCCCATGACAGGGCGCCTTGCCATTCTAGGACATGGGTATCAATACCCATCATCCACACAGATCACGGTGCAGGGACGAACACCTGAACGTTGGCACTGTTCGCCACCGCTGCCTGCTCGCCAATGTTCAATGGCAAATAGTCGTTGACAAGCCACTTACGCAACTGGTTGGTGTAGTAAGGGCTCATGAAAAAGCCACTCCGCCCACCAGGAATAATCTCCTCAGCAACCGGCCCCATCGGCGTCAGGGTAGCCACGTTACGACGGGCTGCACCTGAACCAAACATAAACCCATTGACCGAATTGGCTCTCGCCGAGTGGCTGGAAGCATCCACTGCATTGTAGCCACCCGCTCGTGGAATACCTGGCAATCCCTCACCAAGGTCAGTAAACCCGCCGGCCGGTGGAACGTTGAAAGGCGAAACATTCAGGGGATGTCTAAAGACCACTCGGTGGAGCTTGCCCCAACGATAGTCATCTTGGTTAGTGGAGTTTCCAAAAGCCGCCGCGAAACCATCCGATGCCAACAAATCAAGCGCACCACGCAAAGACGCTAACAACACAGTGTCGCGTGCCGTGGCCGGATCAGGTGCATCAGGCACATTGAAGTAGGTCAAACCAGACGCTGCTGTGCCATTTGTGAGCGGGAAAGCGCGCAATTGATTGGCCAGTGCACGCCAAGCGAGTTCTGAGCCCGGCAAAGCATTCCCTAAGCCCACCGCCTGCAGGGTCGCATCAATGGAATTTCTGATGACTTGACCACGCCAAACACTGTAAATCGTCGCCGAGATACTGTGCGCGACCTGTTCAGCGGTCGGCTGACTGTTGCCTGACGGATCACCACCTGGATCAAAGCCACCCGCCAGTCCTGTCGGTGTTGAGAAGTCCCAGCCAGCCAAGCGTTCCATGGCCTCTTGGACACCAGGATCACTGGCCAAAGCCGCTAAGCCTGGCCAAGCACCCTCGTCGGTAGCGTTTTCAAAAGCCAGCAAAAGATGCGGCATGAGGATTTGGGCATCCATCAGCTGATTGTTGGCTTGAAGCGCTTTCATATCAGCAATGGTGACGTTGCCACGAGCGACCAAATCTTGCATCACACGATCAATGCGCCCCATCCTCATATCTGAGTAGCTCGTATTCAAGTAGTACAAACCATTGCCACCCGGTCTCAACTGATTCAGCGGATTACCATCGAGTGTGGTGCCGACTGGGTCGTTGTTCGCATTCGCCAAATAGCCCCAAGGTGGGTTCTTCACCTGAGGCATCTCTTGGCGTGGAATTAATGCATAAGGCGTCGCCTGACCGACTTGAGGGGAGTCAGTCAATAGCCACTCGTGCGCCAGCGCACCGGACCCATCGCGAATAAACCATGGTGGGATGCCCCCTGCAGGCGCCAATTGTGTCTGCAAATCCTCCCGCAGTGGCATCTCACCACCCACGTAGTAAGCAATGTTGCCATCCACGTCGACATACAAGAAGTTTTGTGAACCAAAGGCAAAATCTCTGAGACCTTCTTCGAAGTCTTCAAGACTTTGAGCTCTCGACCAAGCTCTAAAGGTGGAGAGTTCAAACGTTGGCCCCCAGCCGGTGTACTGAACACTTAGGGCTGAATCACCGAGTAACTCGACGATCGGACCGAAATTTCTGCGAGGCACAATGAAGGTGATACCCCCGTTGTCATAACCCACATCAGCCCTCACCACGTTATCAAAGTTGCCATCGCCAGCAACATTCACAAAGTAGCTTTGGAATGCATAGAGGATGCGTTCAGCCTGGCCTTTGTGGATCGTGTGGGTGGGCAGACCAAAATTATTGACCAAAATTGGATCTTGGAAGACATCTGTCACATCCAAGCGATTGACAGTCGAGCCCCAACACATGTGGAAGTTGCAGGCCTGCGCATTGACCGGTGCGCCCGGAAACACAACGCCACTGACTGCCAAATTCTCATCACGCACCACCAGGTTTTCATTCATGAAGATAGGTGGGATATCCAGCCCTAAGTGGGGATCATTGGCAAACAGCGGAAAGCCAGATGCCGTATGCTCACCCGACACAGCCCACCAGTTACTGCCATACTCCCTGTTTTCGCTCAAAAATGGCAGATCCGAAACAGACGCTTTGTATGCTCGAGCCATCTCCAGAAGTTTGGCGTCTACTCTTGGCATCACTTGTGCGTCTAACTGCCCGAATACTGTCTCGAGATTCATGCCGTCGGGAAGTTTCTTCTCAACTGCGGATTCACTACCTGCAGTTGTGGTCGCGGTGACGTCGTTGGGCAAAATAATGCCGGCGGTATCAAAGAAGTTGGGAATACTGACTCGCCCATCCACTGGGATGGAGATGTTGAAGTCCTGTAAGAACATAGCTGTTCCATCAAAACCCACCACATCACCGACAGCCTGATAGGTCCCCAATCGAATGGTGTTACCAATATCAGACAGGCTCGAATCGAAGGAAAGCTGGAAAGCCAGCAGTTTCCCGATAACCAAAGAGTCCACACCAGACCAAGGCTCGGCCATACTCAGTTCCAACGCCCCATACTCTGGTGGCAATGGGTGATTGTCTAGGTAAAAGTTGACGCCATCGGCATAGGCCTTGACCCACGCGAGCTCTTTGGGCGTCAGTTCAGTGAATGAGGCCCAAGCGGCTCTTCTGAGGCCCAAGGTGCGCAGGGTGACATCGTTTTCCAGCGCTGCTGGACCGAACAGTTCCCCCAAGGTGCCACTGGCCACGCGCCGGAGGAAGTCCATTTGGAAAAAGCGATCGCGTGCATGCAGGTAGCCTTGAACGAAGCTCACATCGACCTCGGTCTCACCCACAATTGTCGGAATACCATTGGCGTCTGTGTGCACGGTGACTGGGCTAGTCAACGTTGGTGAGACCACCGTGGTTTGTGCGTTGACTGCTGTCACTAAAAGCAACGCAAGCGCGGTGCCTGTCAAAATTCTCATATGACTCTCCTACCCTGATGATTGTATTTATCTAACAGGTTTGCTGGCGATTTCGCTCTTTCCCAAAACCTGCGGTTTGTCTCGATTATGACACAAACCCAACGGTCGTTTTAAGGGGCTAAAGATGCGTTCTCAGTGAGAGTAGTTCCGGGAAGAACTGAAGCGCCAAGGCCTTTTTCAAGAACCCAACCCCTGAAGAGCCCCCTGTGCCACTGCGAAAACCAATAATGCGCTCAACCGTCTTCATATGGCGAAAACGCCACAATTGAAAGGACTCCTCGACATCGATAAGGCGCTCCGCCAAGGCATACTCCGCCCAATGGATATCGGGCTGGCGATAAATTCCCGTGAGTGCGGTCACAATCTGTGGATGCGGCTGATAGGGCTGGGTCCAATCCCGTTCGACTGCCGCTTCTGGAATGGGGTGTCCGGCACGCGCCAAAAACCTCAGAAATTCATCATAAATTGACGGTTTGTTTAACGCATCTACCAAAGCCTCATGGGCTTTTTCTCGGTGGCGAAAGACCACAGGGATATCCGGATTTTTATTCCCCAGCAGAAACTCCACCAATCGGTATTGGAACGACTGGAAACCCGATGCTTTGCCTAAGACATCGCGAAACTGCATGTACTCGCTGGGGGTGAGTGTCTCCAAGACGCCCCACTGATTAAACAATTGTTGCTGAACCAGCTTAATACGGGCCAAAATCTTCATGCATGGATCAGGCTGATCATCCGCTAAATGGCGCATTGCCGCCTGAAGCTCATGAATAATTAATTTGAACCAAAGTTCAGATGTCTGATGCTGAATGATAAATAACATTTCATCGTGGTGAGTGGGTTGACTGAGTGGTGTTTGCGCACTCAACAACTGGTCCAAGCCCAGATAGCCCGAATAATCCGACACATCATCGAAATGCTTGTGCAGCCCAGGCTCCAATGAATGTTTGCTCACATGATGCTCCTTTTCTGAGAAGGCTCTGGCGTGGTACTCGCCGTGTCAGCGCGCTGGCTATTTCAAAGCGAGCAACCCCAGAGGTATAATCAGGGACTAATTTTGATACGGACAAAATTGAACAACATTATACAGAAAAAGATGGAGTTCCGGTAAAGTATGTTTGCACTACAGATCTTACTGCTAGTGATCGCCCTGTTGACGTGTTTTATCGAGAAACACCACATCCTCAGTTTGGTAATCATTATTTTGGCCTGTATTACGATATCGTTAGAGATCATCTTATGATCTGCAATGCAGATATAATCGAAACCCTGGATTTTGGAATGGTGGTAGGACCCGACGATCGATTATACTACAGCCAAAGCCATCATGACTACAAGAGTTTTGATAATGGTGTGATGATCGATGGTGGCAGGGCATACACCCGCGGTTTTGGATATGAAATGTATAAGGTCAAGAATGGTGAATTCATTCGTGATTACGGAGAGCCATTAACCAATTGGATCAAGGATTCAGAGGATAAGTATGTGTATCCAGGATCAGACCCACAAGAATGAACAATAAGATAGAAGCAGCAATAGCAGATTGGCACGTGGTTAACACACACAACGAGTTCTACTCAAATGAGAAAATGTTGGTTTGGGCACTCCAAAACTGCCAGGGCAAGTTCTATCACAGGGGCAACAGATTTTGGTTCCACAATGAAAAGGATGCCACTGTTTTTGCCTTGAAATATGCGGATTATATTGGAGAACCCAAGGTCACCTTTTCTCCTTGACAATCTATAAATAGTAGTATATTATAAAAATTATGCCTACAAAATACGACAACTGGACAGCGACAGATACGATTGAAAAAAGTCTCTTGGATAGTGACATACACTATCTACACGGAGACATTACCAATGAAAATGTATCAGATGCAATCAAGTGGATAGTGAGTGCCAATCTTCAGAAGAAGCCCAAGCGCAAACTAACGCTCTACATCAATTCATATGGCGGAGACCTGTATGAAGCGTTTGCACTAAT
>JALQZL010000047.1:0-8353 GCA_023258355.1 Wenzhouxiangellaceae bacterium
TGAAGCCCTAGACAAGTTAGAAGTGGATGTGAATCTCTTCCGTGTCGGCACGTATAAGTCTGCCATGGAGCCGTACATCTTGAATGGCCAATCAGAAGCAGATCGCGAAGCCGCTTTGTATTACATGAATGATCTGTGGCAGCGCTATGTCCAGATGGTGGCTCAGAACAGAGGCATGACGCCTGAAGTCCTCGACGACATCATCATGAACTTGGGTGATTATGTTGATCAAGCTGACGGCAATATGGCACAGATGGCCCTAGAGCGCGGCTTGGTTGATCGGCTGATTAGTCGCCCTGAGATGCGTGCAGAGATGGCCCAGATTGGTAAACCAGATGATGAGGACAGTTACCTCAACATCACTATGAACGCCTACCTTGATGAAATACAGAGCGATGAAACCGATCAAGGCAAAGTAGGCATTATTGTGGCTGAAGGCACCATTACCGAGGGCAATCAGCCCGCTGGCACCATCGGCTCTGAGTCGACCTCACGTTTGATCCGCCAAGCGGTCAATGATGATGAGATCAAAGCAGTGGTCCTTCGGGTCAACTCTGGTGGCGGCAGTGCGTTCGCATCAGAAGTGATTCGTCGCGAGCTGATGGCTTTGAAAGATGCTGGAAAGCCCGTTATCGTCAGCATGAGTAACGTTGCAGCATCAGGTGGCTATTGGATTGCGATGGGTGCTGATGAAGTTTGGGCTTATCCATCGACCATTACCGGCTCGATTGGGATCTTTGGCTTCTTCCCCACTTTCCAAAATACCTTTGCCAAGATTGGCGTCTACACGGATGGTGTGGGCACCACCCCTTACGCTGGTGCCATTCGGCCAGACCGTGAAATGAGTGATGAAGTGGCTGGTCTCTTTCAAACCGTCATCGAATTCGGTTACAGCGAGTTCCTTGGGTTGGTTTCAGAACACCGTGGGATGACCACTGAGGCAGTCGATGGTGTGGCCCAAGGCCGGGTTTGGAGTGGCCAACAGGCTCAGGAACGTGGGTTGGTTGATCAACTTGGCACGCTCAAACAGGCGGTGGCTTCTGCGGCCCGGCAGGCAGGACTCGGGGATGATTTTGCCGTCACCTACGTCGAGCCTGAGCTCAGCGAGTTTGAGAAGATTATTTCTCAGTTCTCTGTCAAAGCACTTCAGTGGGTTGGGTTTGATCAATTCACATTGGTCTCGCAGGCTCATCCGCTGTTGCAATTTATTCCAAGCACTTATCAGTGGCGCTTAATGAATGAATTGCAGCGCGTTGATCAAGCCACTGAAGCAGGACGCCGAGGTGTGATGGCGCACTGCCTGTGCGAAGTGCCGATGTAGGTACTTGGGTATGATTCCACTCTGGATCATTGCGATCGGCGGCGCCTTAGGCGCCGTCGCTCGTTATATCACCGTGATGGGCGTCGATGCTTGGATGGGCCGCGATTTTCCGTATGCCACTTTGAGCGTGAATGTGTTGGGCTCTTTTTTGGCGGGCTTTTGCTTGATGATCCTTGACCATCGTTGGTCAGTCGGCCCAGAGATCCGAGGATTTATCATGATTGGATTCTTAGGCGGCTTTACCACTTTCTCGGCTTTTTCATTGGACAATTTGAATCTGCTCTTAGATGGGCAGATGACCAAAGCGCTCATAAATGCCTTGGTCAGCGTGTCCGTCTGTTTGCTAGCAGCTTGGTTAGGTGTGGTGGCGGCTCGGGCGTTTTAACCGCCCAAGACATTTCATCCATCTGTATCAGGTGGGCTTGAGTCTCTCAGCTCAGGTGGCAGATCGGCCTGTTCCATGAGTCCACGCATTTGCGCCAAGGCCTCTAAATTTGGAATTTCCCGTTCTAAGACACGCAGGCGCATTCTAAGGCTGGGTCCTTGTGTGATCAGGCTGCTGTCTTGTTCCCCCAGTGCCAGCATTTTTTCAATCGCTTCTTTTTCGTTGATTAACGCATAGAGATTGGCACCGAGCTGGTGGTTTCTGATGTAAGCAGGGGCATCACAAATCATAAGCTGAGCCTCGCCTTGCATGGCCCGAGCAAAGGCATTGCTTGGGTCGCATAACACTGTTTGCTCGGCAAGCCATGCCTCACGATAAGCCGCTTCACACTGCTGATCAAAGGCAGTGCTACCAAAGTCTTGAGGCAGGTCATTGACCGCCTGGGCTTGGCCAGCTTTTGAGGCAGGTTCGCAGTCCACCGTATCCGAGCAAGCAGACAGTGTCATCAGGCCAATCAGTGCGATGGCAAAGAGAAACAGTTGACGGATGAGACAATGGGATGGGTTAGGCATCAGCTTGACTTCCTTTCTAGTTCATTACGCAACAAAGCCATGATATCTGGTGTTCATCATGCGTTGCAGGTTGAACGGGTTACACTATTCATGAGTGGCCGGCGCCTTTGCTCTGTGAGTGATGACAAGTGGCCTGGCTTAATGAAGATTAAGGAGCGTCTCATGCTTGCAGCAGTGACTGATTTTTTGTGGTCTTACATTCTGATTAGCGTCTTGATTGTCATGGGTCTGATCATGACCATACGCTCACGATTTGTTCAGATTCGATACTTCGGTGACATGTTTCAAGTGCTTGGCCAAGCCTTTAAACATCAGGCTGGACATGTGTCCTCTTTCCAAGCGCTCACGTTAAGTGTGGCAGGACGCGTGGGGGCGGGCAATATTGCTGGCGTGGCTGTGGCCATCACCTTAGGTGGCCCTGGCGCTGTCTTCTGGATGTGGATGGTCGGTTTGATTGGTATGGCCACCAGTTTCTTTGAGTGTTCATTGGCCCAAGCCTACAAGACAAGAGACCATGTCACAGGGACTTTCAGGGGAGGGCCGATGTATTACATTGAGCGGGGACTGGGTAGCCGGGGATTGGCCATGGCCTTTACCTTGCTCCTGTTGGTGACCTTTGGACTGGCGTTTGTTGCGCTTCAGTCTTTCACTGCCTCAGCGTCATTGGAGGAGGCTTTTGGCATCCCGACAGCAGCCACAGGGATTGTGATGGCCTTGGTGGTGGGGTTTGCTATTTTCGGCGGTGTACAACGAATCTCTCGGGTTACGGAAATCATTGTGCCGATCATGGCGATTCTTTATATCGGTGTCACGGTTGTTGTGGTGGGGATGAACATCGGCCAAGTACCCAGCGTGCTTTTGCTGATTGTGAAAAGTGCTTTCGGCCTGGAGCCAGCCTTGGGCGGGGGTATTGGTGCGGCCATTATGATGGGGGTTCGTCGGGGTCTATTTTCCAATGAGGCAGGCCTTGGCAGTGCGCCCAATGTGGCCTCGGTGGCTTTTGTCCCTCATCCAGTGAACCAAGGCATTGTTCAAAGCTTCAGTGTGTTTATTGATACGGCCATCATTTGTACCGCGACCGCTTTGTTGATCTTGCTGGCGGGGGTGCACATTGGGGTAGAGGGCGGTGACGGGGTCGTATTGACCCAGCTTGCTTTGGCCTCTTTTATTGGCCCATGGGGTGAGCAGTTTGTTTCTGTTGTCTTGGTGTTATTTGCTTTTAGCTCAATCTTGTATAACTTTTATTTGGGTGAAAATGCCAGTTACTGGATCAACCCAAAAGATCGGGTGGTATTTTTTAGCTTTCGGGTGCTGATGCTGGTGCTTATTTTGTGGGGATCAGTTCAAGATCTCACCACCATTTTCAGTTTCGCTGATCTAACCATGGCCTTACTTGCCATCGTCAACCTGGCGGCATTGGCGGTGATGCTGAAAGTGTGCTTTCGGATTATGGAGGACTACGAACAGCAATTGAGGCTTGGCAAGACACCGGTGTTTGATGCCAGTGCCTTTTCTGATCTCAAGTTGGATGTTCAAGCGTGGTCTGATGCAAAAGACAGTGTGGTTAAGCGATAGCCTTAAGCGGCGTCGCGGTGGCGCTTAAGATAGACCAATAATTGTGAGATGGCCGCTGGTGTCATGCCAGGGATGCGACTGGCTTGATCAATCGATTGTGGTCGGACACGTTCGAGTTTCTCAAGAAGCTCAGCCGACAAACTTTTAACCCCTTGGTAATCAAAAGTCTCAGGAATGGTTTGTTCAGAGGCTTGGCGTTGCCGCTCAATATCGTCAAGCTGTCGGTCGAGATAGCCTGCATACCGAATTTGAATGGCCACTTGCTCTGCCACATCCAATCGCTCGGCACCTGGGCCCATCTCAGGGGCTGCCATCAGGGCTGAGTAGCTGACTTCGGGGCGCCGAAGTAGCGCTTCTGCGGTGGTGTCTTTTTTGATGGTCACACCCAAGGCGTCGCCCACTGCCTCAGTAAGCGTTTGGCCGACAGAGAGCCTGATGCTTTTGAGGCGGGTCAACTCATCATCGATCAACTGTCGTTTCTCAGAAAAGGCGGCCCAATGATCATCATCCACCAAGCCCAAGTCACGACCGATCTGTGTCAAGCGAAGGTCTGCATTATCCTCTCGTAGATGCAAACGAAACTCGGCTCGGCTGGTGAACATTCGATAAGGCTCGGCGGTGCCTTGTGTGGTCAAGTCATCAATCAAGACACCGATGTAGGCCTGATCACGCCGTGGGTGCCACTCGGGAAGGGCCTGTGCTTGTCTTGCGGCATTTAAGCCTGCCAGCAGTCCTTGCGCTGCTGCCTCCTCATAGCCGGTTGTGCCGTTGATCTGACCGGCAAAGAACAAGCCACCAATGTGTTTGGTCTCAAGGCTTGGCTTGAGGTCTCTGGGATCAAAAAAATCATACTCAATTGCGTAGCCTGGGCGAGTGATGTGGGCATTTTCCAAACCTGGAATGGTCTGGACCAGCGCCACTTGCGCATCAAATGGGAGACTGGTTGAAATGCCATTGGGATACCATTCATTGACCCCTAAGCCCTCAGGCTCTAGAAAAATTTGATGTGAGTCACGATCGGCGAACCGGACCACCTTGTCTTCAATGGATGGGCAGTACCGAGGCCCTTGGCCTTCGATGGCCCCCGAGAACATCGGTGAGCGATCAAGATTGTTTCTGATGACCTCGTGGGTCAGCTCATTGGTTCGTGTGATAAAGCAGGCGCGCTGTTCTGGGTGATCTGTGCGATCTCCCAAAAAAGAAAACACTGGTCTTGGCTCATCCCCGGGTTGCTCTAGCAACGGGCCAAAATCAATACTTCGACCATCGATTCTTGGCGGTGTGCCTGTTTTGAGGCGCCCAACAGTGAAGGGCAACTCTCTGAGCCTCCTGGCCAGGGCATTCGATGGGGCATCACCCGCTCGGCCACCCGCCAACTGAGTTTCGCCCATATGGATTCGGCCACCGAGGAAGGTGCCCGTGGTCAGTACCACGGCTTTGGCGTGAAACGACAACCCCATGGCGGTTTGGATGCCAATCACTTGGTCGTTTTCAACCAATAGATCGTCGACGGCTTGTTGGAAAAGCGTCAGTCCTGTTTGTGCCTCAACAGCTTCTCGGATGGCCTGACGGTACAAGGCGCGATCGCATTGTGCTCGCGTCGCACGGACAGCAGGGCCTTTCGACGCATTGAGCGTTCGCCATTGAATGCCCGCCTGATCGGCGGCTTTGGCCATGATGCCCCCGAGCGCATCGATCTCCTTGACCAAGTGGCCTTTACCAATTCCACCAATGGCGGGGTTACAACTCATTTGGCCAATGGTTTCGATGCTGTGAGTGACAAGCAAGGTCTCAGCACCTGCTCTGGCGGCTGCCAAAGCGGCCTCCGTGCCGGCATGGCCGCCACCAATCACAATCACATCAAAGGCTTTTGGATATCTCATCCCACGCATTTTACAGCAGAAAGTCAGTGATTAAAAAACTGAGCCACTCTGATCAAACTGGCCACATCCTCAGCTGAAGCTCTGGCCATGGCTTGGCCATCGATTGGACAGGGGGGCGGTTGTTTGGCATCGGCCCCCACCATGATGCTCGCCTCAATAGACTCACCCGCTTCCTCAATTACAACGATGTCGATGTCTTTGTACGTCTCTTTATGCCAGCGAATGCGTCTTCTCTCTTGGTAAAACGGCACATCATTGGCCATAAGATGATGAATGGGCGCATCCACATCGTCACTGAAAAGATGAAGACAGATTCTTGAGAATTGGTCAGCAGTGCCGTCCAGTACGGGGCCAACCAGCTTGGGCTGGAAGGGCTTAAAAAATGCCATGGCTTCCAGTGCCAGTGATCTTAGATGCAACAGATGGTCTTCGTGGGCCTGGCCGCCATAGAGGCGCTGATACTCTTGAAGCGCTTCATGTACCTCGACATTGGACGGCAAGGCATTGCGGTTGGTTACCCCCAAACGTTGGGCGGCTTTTTGTTTTGCTGTGGCAAAGTTTTTCTGGCCTTCTGTTGCGATGATACGCGCAGCCTCAAAGGCAACCTCTTGACGGTTGCGCTCTTTGTTCTTTGCTTGACTGGGCGGACGCTTCTTCCCCATCGCTTTCATTAGAAAATGTCGTATGGGTTCTCAGTTTCTTCAGCTGCTTTGTTGGCTTGAATCTCCGGCAGCGCATCAGCATGGAACCATTCTTGTACTGCCCCTGCGGTACCAGGCCGCACGCGAAGACCCGTCTCTGGATCAATCCATGCTGAGGCAACACCCACTGGCATAGGGGCATACACCTCGGGCAACCCTTGCAGTGCAGTGTCCATATAATCCACCCACAAAGGCAGCGCTGTGCGGCCCCCTTGTTCTAGTTGACCGAGCGACTCATAGTCATCACGCCCAACCCAGACGGTGGTCACCAATCCGCCACCTGTACCCACAAACCAGGTGTCTCGATAGTCATTGCTTGTCCCCGTTTTGCCTGCCAAATCATCACGACCAATGGCGAGTGCGCGTCGCCCAGTGCCAAGACGCACCACATCTTTCATCACTGAGTGGATTAGCCAAGCTGTTTGAGGAGACAAAATCACCGATGCTTTGTTCGGAACGATTGGTCCGACAAAATCAGGATCAACCCAATCACCAATCACACCCGCGTTGGATGTTTCTGGGCATTGGTCACAGATGCGTGTGGCCACGGGTTCTAAGACCACCTCGCCGGTCTCTGTCATGAGCGTCTCTAAAATGCGCGGTGTGGGCCGATGACCACCATTGATAAAGGCCGCATGTGTGGTGTTCACCATCATCGGTGCAAGGGTGCCAGAGCCGAGCGCCATCGATGGGCCATTGGGCAGATCTTCTTTTGGAATGCCCAAATCAGCAATATAGTTGCGTGTGGTCTCAAGCCCCATGCCCATCAACAGGCGAATGCTGACCAAGTTACGCGATTGAATCATGGCCTCCCTGAGAGGTGTCGGCCCAAAAAACCGCTCTGAGAAGTTCTGAGGTCGCCAGGCTTGGGCCATGGAAGGGTCGTCCACAACCACTGGCGCATCATTGACCAGAGAGGCGAGGTTGTACCCATTGTCCAAGGCGGCCGCATAAATAAATGGTTTGAAAGAGGAGCCGGGTTGGCGCTTACTCTGCGTGACTCGGTTGAACTGATTGCGACCAAAGTCTAAGCCACCCATCAAAGCTTTCACCTGACCAGAGAAGGCATCCATTGAGACCAAAGCCGCCTGCGCTTGGGGGATCTGTGCGATTTGCCACTGCCCATCATCATCGAGTCGTACTCGGATCACATCACCGGCGGTGACCACCTCATCCACGCGAGAGGGTCTGCGTCCCAGCGCATCAAGTGCCAGATGGGCTCGGGCCCATTGAACATCATCCAAGGAGAAGTTGAGCCACTGGCCTTGGTGAGTAAACACGGCAGCCGACTGAGCATCGGCTTGATAGACCAAAGCAGGGTGGAGATCAGCCACAGGCTCAAACGCATCGAGCGCCTCCAGAGCAGCCTCCTCATTTAGGGTTTCCAGATTAAAGCCTTCCGCATCTCGCCCCATCTGGATCAGTGGTTCAAGATCCAAACGGGCCTCTGCGCCACGCCAACCATGGCGACGGTCATAACCTTGCAGTCCATTTTCAATGGTCGCTTGGGCTGCCCGCTGCATTCTCGAATCGAGTGTGGTTCTGGCGATGTAGCCGCCAGTGTAGGCCTCTTCGGCGCCCAATTGGCCAATGATCTCCAGTCGGGCCATTTCGGCGACCCAAGGTGCGGACAGCTCAATTTCAGGCCCGTGATATCGGGCATTATTCGGTTCGGCCCGAGCCTCTTGGGCTTCTCGCTCAGTGATGTAGCCCAGCAAGGCCATGCGACCCAACACCCAATTGCGGCGGATCATGGCTTGGTGTTCATTGCTGATGGGGTTATCCCTGGAGGGTGCCTTGGGCAGTGCGGCAATTTGTGCCATCTCAGCCAATGTGAGTTCATCCACTGTCTTGCCGTAGTAGACCTGGGCGGCGGCACCCACACCATATGCCCGATGTCCAAGAAACTCCTTATT